>CANRCS010000104.1 GCA_947629195.1 uncultured Bacilli bacterium
TGAACACCAACATATCTTATATGCCATGGTTCATATTTATAACCTGTGATGTTTTCTTTTCCTTTTAAATAACGAATGATAAATCCATAATTGTGTGCATTTGAAGCAAGCCATTTTCCGGGTTCAGTTTCCCCATAATTATCACTAATTTTACCGACATCAAAAGCAAGTCCTGTTTGATGTTCTGATTGTCCTGGTTTTGCAGAATAAATATTTGCAATTGCTTCTCCATCTTTTAAAACATTATTATTATAAATAGTATTTTGGGTTTCATAAGAACGAAATCCAGAAATTAATGGGATATTGTATCCATTATTCTTTGCATCATTTTGTAAATTTAATAATGCCTGATTTGCTGTTTGATCGACTCCAGGATTATAATCGTTAGGTAAGTGATATTTTTTATTTACGATTAAAATTCCTTTGATATAAGTACCTGGTTTATTATTTTCTACAACATTTATTTTTCTTATAGTAGAAGTCTTATTTCCAGAAGAATCAGAGACTTCATATAAAATTTCGTATGTACCAACTTTATCATTTACAAATGATGAAGTAATTTTTACCTTATTATCTAAATTTTTATCGTAATTATCTTTAACTTCATATCCCTCTTCAATATAATTTTCACCAATATTAAGTGTGATATTATCATTGCCTTTTAAAATAATTTCTGGTGCTTTAGTATCAACTACATCTATTTTTCTTTTTAACTCTTTTTTAAAAACTAATCCTTGAGCTAAATATGTTTTTGTATAAGTACCAATTTTATTAGATTTAACTGTTCCTTTAACTTTAATATCGTCGATTGATTTACCATACATTTTTGCAACTACGCCTTTTTCATCATATTTAGTAAATACTTCTACTGTTTCATGCTCTTGCCCTTTTAGATTTAATTTGAAAGTCATTTTTCCAATAATTAGAAGTTCTATAATTGATATTAAAAGTATAAAATTAATAATTTTTAATATATTTACTAACTGTATTTTTTTCATATCTTATTCATCTCTAATTCCTAATCAATCTAGATTCTTTTCATTACAAAATTTTCATGTGATTTTTAATACTATTTATTATATTTTTCTCATAATTAATATAACATTTACAATATTTACTAAATTAGGTACAAAATCTGTTCTACTTTCTATTTGAACTAATACATATGGCATATTATCTATCATCAATATATTAAGATTATCATATAATTTTCAAAATTGCAAATGAATTTCATTTATAATTTAAGATTGTTAAAATTAGTAATTAATACATATAAAAATGAGAATATTTCATCTCATTTTTATATGTACTAATTTTATATTATTCAACTGTTACTGATTTTGCTAAATTTCTAGGTTGGTCTATACTTTCTCCTCTTAGTTTAGCAACTTCATATGATAAAAGTTGTAATGGTAAAATTGTAAGTAGTGGTTGAAAAAATCTATTTGTACTTGGTACTACTATTTTTCTATCATAAAAATCTGATTTATCATATTTTTTATTTAATTCTTCAGTAGTTATTAATGTTACATCTGCTCCACGTGCTTTTACTTCTTTTATGTTACTTACAGTTTTTTCATCAATTTTATCATCTGTTACTATTGCAATTACAGGTGTTTTAGTCTCAATTAATGAAATTGTACCATGTTTAAGTTCTCCTGCTGCATACGCTTCAGAATGTATATAAGAAATTTCTTTTAATTTTAAAGAACCTTCCATACTAAGTGCATAATCTATTCCTCTACCTAAAAAGAATACATCATCATTATCATATATTTGTTCTGCAACTTTATCAAATTCTTCCTTTCTATCTATTATACCAGCAATATCATCTGGTAATTTTTTTAAATCTTTTAATAAATCTTTTGCTTCATCCTTAGATATATTACCATTTATAATAGATTTATTAATAGCAATTAACGATAACATTAATACTTGAGCAGAATATGCTTTAGTAGTTGCAACTGATATTTCTGCACCTGCTTTAATATATAAAACATTATCTGATTCACGTGCTATAGAAGAAGATACGACATTTATAATTCCAAGTGTATCTGTATTGCTATTTTTTGCTTTACGTAGTGCAGCTAAAGTATCAGCTGTTTCACCAGATTGGGAAACTAAAATAGTTAATGTTTTTTCATTACAAAAATTCTTCTTGTATCTATATTCACTTGCAAGTTCAACATTAACAGGAATATTTGCATATTCTTCTATTAAACTTTTTCCAACTAATCCTGCATGATATGCACTACCACATGCAACAATATCAATATTGTCATATTTTGATAAATCAGGCATATTATCTATAATTTCACTTAAATCATTATTCACAAATTGTTTATATGTATCTAATATAACTTTTGGCTCATCATTAATTTCTTTTAACATAAAGTGTTCATAACCATTTTTCATAGCAACTTCCATACTACCTTCATAAGTATTAACTTGTTTTTCAATTTCTTTAAGATTATTATCATATACTTTAACTTCTTTTTCATTGATAATAGCGTATTCATCTTTTTCAAGTAGTATATATTTATTAGTAAACTTTAAAATTGCAGGAACATCTGATGCAATATAATTTTCATTTTCACCTAATGCGATTATAAGTGGACTATCTTTTCTCATTGTATAAATATTTTCCATATCATCATCAAAAATAATTCCAAATGCAAAAGAACCTTCTATAATCTCATTTGCTTTCTTCATCGTTAATAACTTATCATTAGTTTCATTATAAATTTTATCAATAAGAGCACATGCTATTTCTGTATCTGTATCTGTTTTAAAAATATATCCACAATCTATTAAATATTTTTTAATCTTTTCATAATTTTCAATAATCCCATTATGAACTAAAGTAATTTTACCCACTCTATGTGGATGAGAATTATTTTCACATGGTTTTCCATGAGTTGCCCATCTCGTATGTCCTATTCCTAAATTAGACTTAATATCCATATTTAATTTATTTTCTAACTTTGATATATTTCCTTCTGATTTAATAATTTTAATTTTACCATTATCGTTAATTGCAACCCCTGCTGAATCATACCCCCTATATTCTAAGCTTTTTAAGCCTTCGATTAAAACATGCAGTGAATTATTATTTTTCCCTACATAACCTACTATTCCACACATAAAAAATCCTCCTAATAATAGTTTATTATTTTGGATTTAATATATATCTTTGTAGCAAGAATCGATTTTGCTTTTTAACTATATATCTTACGAGTATCCAAATCCCGTAGTAGCATCCGCCGAAAAATTCGATAACTACTATCCTCGTCAACTTAATTTAAAGTTCAGGCGCTCATTATAATAAACTTAAACTACCCTCCTAAAGTTATACTATAACTAATTAAATTATACAAAAAAAATAGATAAAAGTCATTATCTACTTTTTACTTTTTTTAGTTTTCTTATCATTTTTATTTTCTAATTTTTTTTCTTCTTCTTTTTGTTTTTCTTTTTCTATTTTTTCTTCTCTTTTAGCAATCGCTTTTTCTTTTTCTACACTATAAATTTTTTTAGTTCCTACTTTTAATTGATGACCATAAACTCTATAAGACCATCCAAGTAACATTCCTATTCCATAACTTCCTGCATATAGAACAGAATATATTATTAATTCCATTCCTCCATAAAACATATCTATTGTAGGTATAAACAAAAGTGCAGGAATTATAAATAGAAACCAGTTAAGTTTATATTTATATGAATCAATAGAAGATACTATAATAATTATTAATAAATCAAATACAACTAGAAATAATGATGTAACCACATCTCTTAATGATTCTGGTAGAAATGTAATTGATATATATGGTATTAAATAAAAAATAACTAAGTATATTATAACCTGTATAACTCCCCTTTTTAAAATATCTTTATACATATCTCATTCTCCTCTTATACAATAAATTAAAGCACATTTTTTATATTTTTGCAATATATTATAGAATTAT
>CANRCS010000105.1 GCA_947629195.1 uncultured Bacilli bacterium
TTATCTACTTCTTTTTGTCCAATTATTAGTGTATATGGAATTTTTTTAATAACTGATTCACGTATTTTATATCCCATTTTCTCATCTCTATCATCTAGTTCTACTCTTAAATTTTCATTCATTAATTTATTATATAAATTTTTACAATAATCAAGATGATATGTATTATTAACTGGAATAATATTTACTTGTACTGGTGATAACCAAGTTGGAAGAACACCTTTAGTATCTTCAAGCAAGAATGCTATAAATCTATCTAGTGAACCTAATATTGCTCTATGTAATACGACAGGAGTTTTCTTTTCACCATTTTTATCTACATATTTTAAATCAAATTTTGCAGGCAAACAGAAATCTAATTGACAAGTTGATAATGTAATTTCATTTCCTACTGCAGGTTTTACATTAACATCTAATTTAGGCCCATAAAATGCAGCTTCTCCTATTTCTTCTGTATAATCAATTCCAAGTTCATTTAAAACTTCTCTTAATTCATTTTCTGCTTTATCCCACATTTCATCATCTGGATGATATTTTTCTTTATCTTCTTTATCTCTTAAGGATAAAACACAACGATAATTTGTAAAATTAAAATCTTTATATACATCAAAAATTAAATCGACAACATTTTTAAATTCTGATTTTATTTGTTCTGGAGTAACAAATAAGTGTGCATCATTTTGACAGAAATGACGTGCTCTTTCAATTCCCTTTATTGCTCCACTTGCTTCGAATCTAAAATCGTGAGCAATTTCACCTATTCTTATTGGCAAATCTTTATAAGAGTGTAATTTATTAGAATATATCATCATGTGATGTGGACAATTCATAGGTCTTAATACAAAAGATTCTCCTTCTATTTCCATTGCAGGAAACATATTTTCTTTATAATGATCCCAATGCCCAGAAGTTTTATAAAGTTCTACACTTCCTACACATGGTGTTAGGACATGTTGATAACCTAATTTTCTTTCTTTTTCCTTAATATATTTTTCTAATTCATCAAATATGATATAACCATTTGGTAAAAACATTGGAAGTCCCCTACCTACTAAATCATCACTCATAAATATTTCAAGGTCTTTTCCAATTTTCCTATGGTCTCTATTTTTAGCATCTTCTAATTCTTCTAAATGATGATTTAAATCTTCTTCTGTTTCAAAACAAACTCCATATATTCTTTGTAACATTTTGTTTTTAGAATCACCCTTAAAGTATGCTCCACTAACCTTTAACAATTTAAAATGTTTAATTTGTTTTACAGTTTCAACATGTGGACCTCTACATAGGTCAGTAAATTCTCCTTGACTATAACAAGAAATAACAGTATCTTTTTCATCCATTCTGTTTATTAAATCAATTTTATATGGATCGTTTTTAAATAAATCTAATGCTTCTTTTTTTGATATTTCATGTCTTACAATTCTTTTACCATCTTTACTGATTTTCTTCATTTCTTTTTCTATTCTAGGTAAATCTTCTTCTTTTATAACTTCATCACCTAAATCAACATCATAATAGAAACCTTCTTCAATAACAGGTCCTACCCAAAATAATGCATTTGGATATAATCTTTTTATCGCTTGGGCAAGAAGGTGCGCACAACTGTGGTTTAATATGCTTAAACTTTCATTTTCTTTTATATTTATCATAATATCTATCTCCTTTATTTTTTAACTAAATTTTTATTCTTTTCTATAATTTTTGGTAGTGTAAATGAAATTTGATTTTCTACTATTTCATTTAGAATTACTTCTATTCTATCTCCAACTCTATATATAGTATTATCCTTTTCATTTACAACATAATTATTATATATTTTATAATTTTTATTTATTTTAACAAAACCACTAAGTCCATTAGATGTTTTAACATAAATACCATTTTTATTAACAAACAAAATAGTTGCGGTAAGTTTTGATGATATATAATTTTCAGAATATTTTTTCAATAGTAAATTATCAACTTCTTTTTCTACAATATCAATATTTTTTTGTTTTTCTGAAATATATTCACAGGATTCAGTTATAACTTTATTAACAGATTCTAATTTTTTTAAATCTAATCCATTTTCTAAAAATATTGTAAGAGAAATATGATTTAGTAAATCTGAAACTTTTCTTATGGGAGATGTAAATGTCCCATAACAATCTAGTGCCAATCCATAATGTCCTATATTCATATAATCATAATATGCTCTACTAAATGACTGTAAAATTATATTACATATATGTTTTTGTTCTTCAATATTTTTATCTTTCATAATAGATTTTAATAAACCTTGAAGATTTTTCTGATTATTTAAATTAACAATTTTTGGAAAAGTATAACCCATATCTTTTAAATCTGTAATCATTTTACTAGTTTTACTAATATCGGGTTTTTCATGATTTCTATATACAAATGGAAGATTCAAATAATAAGCAAAAGATGTAACACTTTCATTTGATACAATCATAAAATTCTCTATCATCAGTTGAGCAGGTCCTCTTTGTTCATCTTTTATTTCTATTGGATTACTAACATCATCTACACTAAATTCATGTTTTTGACTTTCAATACATATTGCGCCTCTATTAATTTTTAATTTTTGTAATATATTAGATAATTCATTCATTTTTAATAATGTAGGAATAAACTCTTTATAATCATCATATAAAATTTTATTATCTAATATATCATTTACTTTGTCATATGACATTTTCTTATTACTATTAATAATACTTTTATATATGTTAACATTTGTTACATTACCACTTTTATCAATATCTAATTGACACGTTATTGTAAGTCTATCCTCATTCTCATTTAATGAACAAATATTATTAGAAATATATTTTGGAAGCATTGGTACAACATAATTTGATGGATATATGCTAAAGCATCTTTTTAGTGCTTCTTCAAATGTTTTAGACTTTAACTTTATATAATTAGCTGGATCTGCAATATGAACGTATAACCTGTAATTATTATCGTTATATTCTAATGAGATTGCATCATCTAAATCTTTAGCTGATGGTGGATCGATTGTAAATGTTTCAAGGTTTCTTAGATCAATTCTTTTTTTAATAACATCTTCTGTTATCTTGGGTGATATGTTCTCAGCTTCATTTAATACTTCTTCTGAAAAATCTATATTAAAACCATAATCTATTATAAGTGATGCTATTTGTGAGTTTAATATACTACTATTTCCAATCTTTTTTATAAATTCTAATTTATCATTCTTTGTAGTAGCAATTATTAAGTCACCATCTTTAAAATTTGAGCTATCTAAATCATATTCTTTATATGAACTTCCATATGGAATCCATTTTAATTCTCCTGACTTATTTATGCATTTAAAAACATGTTCCCTACTATTACTTTTTAATATTTCAATTACTTTACCCTTTGTCTTATTTGTAACTTGTACATTTACTAAATCTCCAATATATGAATTATTTAAATCTTCAAATGGAATATATATCCTATAATTATCTTTTAATATGTAGTGTGTATCTCCATCTTTTTTTAGTATTCCATTTGTTATATATGTATCATTATCAAAATATTGTTCTTTTTTAACTATTCTAACAACTTTTCCATCATAATAATTTGGATATTTACTTTTTTTCATATTTTTTGATACAAAGACAACATCATTTTCTTTCGCACCATTAAGATATTTTTTAGGTATATTTATTCTATTTCCATTTTCTAAATTAATATACATTTGATTCTTATTAGAATTTTTTAATACACCATGATACAAATAGAATTCCTTTGGAACATGCATATACATCTTATTTTTATCACAATAGATTTTTCCATCGACTTCTAGTTCATATAAATTTTGTTCTAATATAGGAATTTGTTTGTCGTTTATTTTTATTTTTTTTATAATTTCACTTATTGAAATTGGTTTCTTATAAACTTGAAAGAACTTATCTAATGATTCCTTTAACTCCATTTTAACACTCCTAA
>CANRCS010000106.1 GCA_947629195.1 uncultured Bacilli bacterium
TAATTCTAAATCGTTATTTACACACAAATATCTTTAACTCATAAAATATTATTGGTGAGTATATGAAACTTGAACTTTTAAATTCAAATAATATAATATTTTATTTAAGTAAAGATTATCTAAATAGAATTAATTTTAGTATTGGTGAAGATGTAGAACAAAAATTTAAAGATTTGTTTATAAAACTTAAAAATATATACAAATTAGATTTAAATGGATACTATGAAGTAACAGTTTATGTAAACGATATATATGGAATTATAATTGAAATGGAAAAAGATGATGACGAATATATAAAAATTTTTGGTGATACATTAGATATGAAAATTACTTTTAAATTTGATTGTGAAATATTATATAAAATTGATAATATTGATTTTATAAATTTTAAAAATTATAATCTATATTATTATGATGATAACTTATATATTTCTTTAAAGAATAATTTAAATATACCATATAAAGATTATTTATATTTATTAGAAAATAGTAGTATAATATATGGTAATGAATTAAAGAAATTAAAAATTAATTTAAAAAAGATTTTATAATATTTATATAAATAGTTATTAATGATATAATCTTTATTAGGACGTGATGATATGGATAAGATTTTTGAATTTATAGAAGAAGAAAAGAATAGACAAGAAAATAATATTGAATTAATTGCTTCTGAAAATTTTGTTAGTAATGATGTTTTAAGAGCTCAAGGTTCTATTTTAACTAATAAATATGCAGAAGGTTATAGTGGTAAAAGATATTATGGTGGATGTGAGTTTATAGATAAGATTGAGTCAGAAGCAATTAAAAGAGTATGTGAATTATTTGATGTAAAATATGCTAATGTACAACCTCATTCAGGTAGTAGCGCTAATATGGCAGTGTATAGGGCACTATTAAATATAGGTGATACTGTATTAGGTATGGATTTAAATTCTGGAGGACACTTAACTCATGGTTATAAAATTAGTTTTTCAGGAAGTGATTATAATTCTATAAGTTATGGTGTAGATGAAAATGGATTTTTAGATTATGATGAAATAGAAAAAATTGCATTAGAATATAAACCAAAAATGATTATAGCAGGAGCAAGTGCATATCCAAGAAGTATAGATTTTAAAAGATTTAGAGAAATCGCAGATAAAGCTAATGCATATTTAATGGTCGATATGGCACATATTGCAGGATTAGTTGCTGCTAATCTTCATCAAAATCCATGTTATTATGCAGATGTTGTTACATCTACAACACATAAAACTTTAAGAGGTCCAAGAGGTGGAATAATATTAACTAATAATGAAGAAATAATTAAAAAAATTAATAAGACTGTATTCCCAGGTATTCAAGGAGGACCGCTAGAACATATAATAGCAGCTAAAGCAGTATGTTTTAATGAAGCATTAGATGATAGTTTTAAAGAATATATGAATAACGTATGTAAAAATATTAAAGCTATGGCAAATAGATTTAAAGAGTTAAATAGAAAAGTTATAACAGGTGGAACAGATAATCATTTGATATTACTAGATGTTTATTCATCATATAACATAACAGGAATTGATGCACAAGAAATATTAGAAAGTGTAAATATTACTACTAATAAAAATACAATTCCAAATGAAACCCTAAAACCAAGTGTAGCATCAGGTATAAGAATTGGTTCACCTGCAATGACTTCTCGTGGACTTAATGAAGAAGATTTTATAGAAATTGCTAATCTAATAGATTCAATTTTAACTGATAGTAGTGAAGAAAATAAAAATATTATACGAAACAAAGTTAAATTAATTACTCAAAAATATCCACTTTGGTATAAATAATTTAATATATATTAATGAAATACATAAACTTTTGTATTTCTTTTTATTATCTAATATTGTATAATATATTTATAAGTGGAGGTATAATGTGAAAAAGATTCTATTTATATCAAGTACAGGTGGACATCTATCTGAATTGTTACAATTGAAACCTATGTTTAAAAAATATGATTATCATATAGTAACTGAGAAAACAAAATCGACATTATCATTAAAAGAAGAATATAAAGATAAAATAGATTATTTAGTATATGGTACAAAAGACCATCTATTTACATATATTTTTAAATTTATTTTTAATATATTTAAATCATTTTATTTATATATAAAAATAAGACCTAAAATTATAATTACTACAGGTACACATACTGCTGTTCCTATGTGTTATATTGGTAAATTATTTAGAAGTAAAATAATATTTATTGAAACTTTTGCCAATATTAATACAAAAACATTATCAGGTAGATTAGTATATCCAATAAGTGATTTATTTATAATACAATGGGAAGAATTAGAAAAATTATATCCTAAAGCTATATATAGTGGATGGATATATTAGAAGGTTGATAAAATGATATTAGTATTATTAGGTACACAAGATAAAAGTTTTAAAAGATTACTTGATAAAGTTGAAGAACAAATTAATTTAGGTAATATAAAAGAGAAGGTAGTAGTACAAGCAGGATATACTAAATATAATTCATATAATATGGAAATATTTGATTTGATTTCTAATGATAAATTAAATAAACTTATGGATGATGCAGATATTATAATAACTCATGGTGGTGTTGGTTCTATTATAGAATCCCTTAAAAAAAATAAAAAAATAATTGTATGTCCAAGACTTAAAAAATATAATGAACATACTAATGACCATCAATTACAAATAGTAGAAAGTTTTAGTAAAAAAGGTTATATAATTCCTTATTATGAAAATGATGATTTAGGTAAAATACTTAAAGAAATTAAAGATTTTAAACCTAGAAAATATAGAAGTAATACGAAAAATATGATAAACACTTTAGAAAATTATATAGATAGTATAATATAGAGAGGTAAATATGAAATGTATTTTATTATGTGCAGGATATGCGACTAGATTATTCCCACTTACAGAAAATTTTCCTAAAGCACTATTAAAAATTGGTAATAAACCATTATTAGATTATATTTTAGAAGAAGTTAATAAGATAGAAGAAGTAGATAAAATTTATGTAGTAACAAATAATAGATATTATAAACATTTTGAAGATTGGAAAAATCAAAAAAATAATATTAAGCAAATTGAAGTTATAAATGACAATACGACATCAAATGATGATAGATTAGGTGCGATTGGGGATATAATGTATGTTATTGAGAAAAATAATATTGATGATGATTTATTAATAATCGCAGGAGATAATTTATTTACTTATAAATTATGTGATGTAATTAATTATTATAATAAAGTCAAAAAATCTATTGTTTGTGTAAAAGAACTTGATGATATAAATTTACTTAAAAGATTTGCAGTTGCTAAAATAGATGAAAATAATAAAATTATATCTTTAGTAGAAAAACCAGAAAAAGTAGAAAGTAATATTGGAGTATATGCAACATACATATATCCTAAAAATATTATAAAGTTTTTTGAACAATATAAAAATGAGGGAAATAATATGGATTCACCTGGTAATTTTCCGCAATATTTATATAAAAAAGATGATGTTTATGCTTATAAATTTGATGGTGAGTGTTATGACGTTGGAACTTTTGAAACCTTAGATGAAGTAAATAAATTATACTCTAATAAAGATTAAGTGTAATTTTACATTTAAAAATATAAATGTTATAATTAAGAAAAACAAATGTGAGGTGAAGTAGATGTCTATAACTGTTGAAGAGGCAATAAAAATGGTGGTAGTAACGTTTTTATGTTCTGCGCTTTTAGTGCCTGTTATAAGACGAATGGCCTTATTTATTGGAGCAGTTGATGTTCCAAACAAAAGAAAAGTACATAATAAATTAATTCCTAGACTTGG
>CANRCS010000107.1 GCA_947629195.1 uncultured Bacilli bacterium
CTTTATAAAACTACAAAAGATTTTTTAGATTGTTTTGGATTATCTAGTATTGAAGATTTACCTAAATTAGATGATATTAGTAATGAAGAAGTTGAAATTGATTTATTTAAAACTAATAAAGGGGATAGTGATGATATCGAAATTATAGAATAATCTATAATTTTTTGTGTATTTTTAGTGAAAGTTTGGATAAATTGTCAAATAAGTATTTAAATACTTTTAAAAATGGTATAAAATAGTAAGTGGTGATGAAGAATATGGGTGTTAAATTTTCAAAAAGGTTTTCAGCATTTATAATTGATTTACTTATTATTGCGTGCATTTCATCAGTTGTTACATTAATAATTCCTACTAGTTCTAATGCTAAGAAAATGAGTGAAGAATTAGTACAAGCATCGCAAGATTATATTGATAAAAAAATTGATGAAGAAGAATTTATAAATAAAAGTGCACCATATACTTATAGAATAGATAAAGAAAACTTTTTAATTAGTGTGATTGATATAGTAGTTACAATTTTATATTTTGTAGTATTTGCATTTATAAAAGGTGGTCAAACTTTAGGTAAAAAATTAATTGGTATTAAAGTTGTTAAACAAAAGGGTGAATTATCAATTAATGATATGATATTTAGAGCATTTATTATTAATTCTCTATTATCAAGTCTAATTAATTTAGTATTATTATTTACTACTAAAGATATGACTTACGTTTATGCAACATCAATTGTTAGCTATTTACAAATGGGATTAATATTAGTTAGTGCGATAATGGTATTAGTAAGAAAAGACCATCTAGCGCTTCAAGATATTATAACAAAAACAAAAGTTGTAGAGGTGAAAGCATGAGAGAACTGTCAGAACAAGAGATAGTAAGACGAGAAAAGATAGAAAAAATAAGAGAATATACAAATCCATACCCAGAAAGATTTGAAACAACTCATTCTCTAAAGGACGTAAGAAATTTAGAAGATGGAACTAAGGATATAAAAGTTGCAGGGCGTATTGTTTTAATGCGTAAAATGGGAAAACTTAGTTTCTTGACAATTCGTGATATCGAAGGACAAATTCAAATTTCTATAAAATTAGATATGGTTGGAGAAGAAAATTATAAATTTTTTAAAGAAAATTTTGACTTAGGAGACTTTATTGGTGTTAGTGGTGAAATGTTTACTACTCATACTGGTGAAAAAACAATTAGAGCAGATGAATTTGTATTTTTAGGTAAAGCACTAAAACCATTACCAGATAAATTTCATGGATTAGTCGATAGTGAATTATGTTATAGAAATCGTTATGTAGATTTAATAATGAATGAAGAAACTAGAAATAGATTTAAGTTAAAATACAAATTTATAAAAGAAATAAGAAGATATTTGGAAGATAGAGACTACATAGAAGTAGAAACTCCTGTACTTATAAATAAACCATCAGGGGCACTTGCTAAACCATTTACTTCGCATCATAATGCACTAGACATAGATGTTTATTTAAGAATCGCACCAGAAACATACTTAAAAAGAGCAGTAATTGGTGGATTTAATAAAGTATTTGAATTTGCAAGATGCTTTAGAAATGAAGGAGTAGATGCTACACATTTACAAGATTTTACAATGCTTGAATGTTATTGTAGTTACTATAATTATAAAGACAATATGGTATTAATTGAAGACATGCTAAAAACTGTCATTAATAAAGTATTTGGAAGCCTTGAAATAACAATTGGTGATAAAGTTATAGATTTCTCTAAAAAATGGGAAACTATCTCATTTAGAGAATTAATAAAAAAATATGTAAATATAGATATTAACGAATATGATACAAAAGAAAAATTACTTGGTATTATTAAAGAAAAAAATATCGAGTTAGAATCAGAAACGGATATTGGTTTATTAGGGTATGGAAACCTAGTAGATTTATTATATAAAAAAGTTGCAAGACCAATGATGATTGAACCGGTGTTCTTAGTTGAACATCCAATCAGCCTATCACCACTTGCACGTGCAAATGATGATAATCCTAGCCTTACTGATAGGTTCCAATTAGTAATTAATGGAGCTGAAATAGTAAATGCATATTCAGAATTAGTTGATCCGATAGAACAAATGAAAAGACTTGAAGAACAAGCTCTACTAAATGCAGGTGGAGATGAAGAAGCAATGGTTATGGATATGGATTATATTGAGGCTATGGAATATGGTATGCCACCAATATCAGGTTGGGGAATGGGAATTGATAGAGTAATGCAGGTATTAACTGATGTGCCTAACATTAAAGATAACATTTTATTTCCATTAATGAGACCAACAGAAAAATAAAATTTAGGAGGGTATTTAAATGAAAAAACATGATTTATTCAAAATAATTTCAATAGCAATTTTAGTATTTGTTGTTTTATCTTGGATAATTCCATCTGCATCACTTTCTGGAACAGAATTTGTAAAAGCAGAAGAATTAACAAGAGTAGGTATTTGGAATGTATTTAATTTATTTCAAGTATCAATAAGCAGCTTTAGCTTATACGGAATATATTTAATATGTGTTGGAGTTTTCTACATAGTATTAAATAAAACATCAGTTTATCAAAGAATGATAGCAAGTATTTCAAAGAAATTAGGTAAAAGATCAAAAGCATTTTTAGCAATTACTATAATTTTATTTGCGCTTTTATCATCATTCTCAAATTTAGGACTTATGTTCTTTGTATTTATTCCATTTTTCGTATCAATTATATTAAAAATGGGATATGACAAATTAACTGCATTATTATCAACAATAGGAGCAATTTTTGTTGGTATGATAGGTTCTACATTTGGATATTACATCAGTTATATTATCAATGATACAGTTGGTTTAAAATTAATGGATAATTTAAACTATAAGTTAGTTCTATTAATCGTATCAACAACATTATTATTAATGTATGTATTAGCATATAATAAGAAAAATAAAAAGAAAGTATCAAAAGAAGAAGTTGTTGATCCTCTATTAGTAGAACCAGAAGAAAAATCAAAAAGAAGTTCTATTCCAATGATAATTATTCTAATAGTAGTTGGAATAATGTCATTAATCTCTGCTTATGCATGGGAATATGGACTTGAAATTGATATATTTACTAAATTCCATGAATGGATTATGGGAATTAAAATTGGTTCATTTGAAGTATTTAGTAATATATTTGGTAATGGTATTAATGTTGGATATTATACACAATATGGAATTAAAGCACTTGGACAATGGGATTATACAGATTTATCAATTATGTTAGTTCTTGCATCATTTGTAATATCACTAATATATAAAGTTAAATTTAATGATTTCCTAGATTCATTTGCAGGAGCTATTAAAAAATTTATTAAACCAGCATTCTTAATAGTTTTAGCTTATACATTATTTGTATTAAATTATTACATTCCATTATTTACAACGGTAATGTCATGGTTTGGTACATCATTTAATATAATTACTAATTCAATAGTTGCACTATTAAGTTCTGTAATAAATATTGATATGATGTATGTTGCACAATCTTCACTTTCAAACACTTTAGCAGTTGTTGGTGAAAGTCATGCATCAATCTTAGCAATAATATATCAAGCAATGTACGGTTTAGCTCAATTTATTGCTCCAACTAGTGTATTATTAATTGCAGGATTATCATATTTAAATGTATCATATAAAGAATGGCTTAAATTTATATGGAAATTGCTTATTGAATTATTAATAATCATTTTATTAGTTTTAATAGTAATGATGTTAGTATAATAAAAAAATCTTAAGTTTATCTTGAGATTTTTTTATTATATAAATTATTTACAAAAAAATTTTTTGCAAAATTATAGATTTG
>CANRCS010000108.1 GCA_947629195.1 uncultured Bacilli bacterium
TAATTTCTGTGGTAGATAAATTTAAAAGAACAGTTCATTTATTTGAGGGTATGGATAAGAAATCTTGTAGTAAACAATTATTTATTGTTACTAATTCTCCTAGAGTTATAAATATAGTTTTAAATTGTAAAAAGGATTAGTTTATTAATCCTTTTATTCTTTCTTTTATACTATCATAATCAAAATTCATTTGTTTTAAAACATCTTCTTTTTTACCACTTAAACCAAATTTATCTACATTTATTATATATTTTTCACCATATACTAAACTTTCAAGTCCAAATGTATTTGATGCTTCTAGTAATATTTTTTTGATGCCCACAGGTAATATTTCATTTATATAATTTTCATCTTGCATCTTAAATATTTCATAACATGGCATACTTACTACTCTAATTCCAATATCTTCATCAGATAATTCTTTTTGTATTTTTACTGCAATGTTTACTTCACTTCCAGTTGCAATTATTATTCCTTTTAATTTACCTTTTTCACGTCTTATTACATATGCTCCTAATTCTACCTTTTTTGAACTTGAATATTCTTCTTTTTGAACATTATTTCTCGATAATATTAAGCAAGCTGGTGAATTTGATTTATTTATGTTAATGTATGAACCTACTAATTCTGTTGCATCTGCTGGTCTATATACATTTAAATTAGGTGTTGCTCTTAACATTGCAAGTTGTTCTACTGGTTGGTGAGTTGGACCATCTTTACCTATATTTATAGAATCGTGTGTAAACATATATATTACAGGTAGGTTCATTAAAGCACTCATTCTAATTGCAGGTTTTAGATAATCTGAAAAACTTAAAAAAGTTGAGCAATAAGTCCTTATATTATATGAAGAAATACCATTTACTATTGCACCCATAGCATGTTCTCTAACTCCAAACCATATATTTTTCCCATTATAGTTTTCACAAGAAAAATCTTTTCCATTTTCCAAATATGTTTTTGTAGAACTTGATAAGTCTGCACTTCCACCAATAAATAAATTTGTAGTTTGTGAGATTATATTTATTAATTTTGAATTTGTTACTCTTAGGGGTTCTTCTAAATTATTTTCAAATTTTTTAGGTAAATTAGTTAAATCTAATTTTGAAATATCTCCATTTAAAATGTTAAAATCTCTTCTTATATCATTAGAAGATAAATCTATATATTCATTATACATATCATTCCATTTGTCGTATTGTTGATTAACTCTAGTTTTTATCATGTCTCTTAAAAACTCTACTGCATCACTTGATGGAGTAAATGGAATATTCCTTATACCAAATTTATTTTTTAGTTGTTCAATATCTTCTTGTGATAATGGACTACCATGAACTTTATTTGTATTTTCTAATAGAGAACCTTTCCCTAATACAGTTTTAACTTCTATTAAGGTAGGTTTATTATTTTTTTTAGCTTGTATTATAGCCTTATCTATTTCATCGACACTTTCTCCATTTTTAACAAGAATTGTATCCCAATTCAACGCTTGAAATCTTTGTATAACATTTTCGGTAAATGTTTTGTCTGTTTTAGAATCAAGTGACGTATTATTTGAGTCATATAATACAATTAAATTATTTAATTTTAATGTTCCAGCAAGGGAAGCTGCTTCATAACTTACACCTTCCATTAGATCTCCATCACCACATAATACATATATATTATGGTTAAAAATTTCATAATACGTATTATTAATTTTTTTATTATAATTTGATTCTAAATATTTTTCTGCAATTGCCATACCTACTGAAGTAGCAAAACCTTGTCCTAATGGACCTGTTGTCATATCAACTCCAGGTGTTATTCCAAGTTCTGGATGCCCTGGCGTTTTTGAATTTATTTGTCTAAACTCTCTTAAATCATCTAAAGTTAAATCAAATCCTGCCATAAATAAAGTCGCATATAAAAGTGCGGAACCATGTCCTGCTGACATAACAAATCTATCTCTATCTAACCATTTGTCATCTTTAGGATTAACTTTCAAATGTCTTGAATATAGTGTATAAATTATTGGAGCTGCACTTAATACTATTCCTGGATGTCCACTTTGCGCACTATCTATCATGTCTATACCTAAACATTTTATAACATCTACTATTTTTTTATCTATTGGGTTCATAATATATCCTCACATTCTATAAATATTATACAAAAAATAACATAATTTTTAAAGTAAAAAAGAAAAAACGTTATATAAACGTTCTAACTAATTTTTATTTAATAATTCTAAAACGTATTTAGCAAATGGAGATAAATTTTCTTTTTTTAAATCTTTTATTGGATACCAACAAGCACCTTCAGAGTCCAATCCATCACTATCTTCTTTTAAATTAAATTCATTTGTTTCTACTTTATAAAGTATACCGATATGGTGTAAATCTTCAAAAATATTAGGTTCCATTTCCCATTTTATATTAGTTGCGGTAACATCTAAAAGTTCATAGTTACTAATGTTTATTCCTACTTCTTCCATAATTTCTCTTTTAAGAGTCTCATAAGGCAATTCTTCATGTTCTATTCCTCCACCTGGTAAATCTAGTTTTCCTTTATATCCACCTCTTGCTTTTTTAATTAATGCTATTTTATTATCTTTTATTATGACTCCATATGCTCCAATATGTGTTTTCTTAATTATTTTCATTTTTATCAACTCCATAAATAATGTATCATAAAACAAAAGAAAACTCCATCATTCGATGAAGTTGTTCTACATTTTCAACCGGGATCATTTATTAGTCGCACCACCCGGAAGCGAAAAACATTGTCGACCGGGATTATTTATTACTCGCTAGCCACCCGGAAGCGAGAAACATTTTCACATTTTCTCAAGTGCAATACAAATATACTATGTTTTTATGAAAATGTCAAATAGTATACATTAATATTATATTCATTTATTTTATTTATTATCTATTTTTTTAGTTTCTACCTCTTTTTTATAATTTAAATATATTTCTCATACAATATTATCACATTTATTAAATCCTTGTAATTTTGTCCGCTTAAGAAATTTTCCATACTTCTAATTAACATATGTAAATTAGTTGAATTATTATTTACTTTATATGTGTTATCTATTAAGCTAAAAGTCATAAAAAATGACCTAGGGCTTCGAAAGTTTCCTAGGCACTACTCAATATAAATTATATAAAACTAAGAATTTATTGCAGAAAAATAGGGCTCCATCAATTAAGAAAGTGCCCATGCAAAAGTGTAAACACTTTTTCCTTGCATAATCATATTAACACATAATACTGATTATGTCAAACTATTTTCTTCAATATGGGTGTAAATTTTTTTTGTAGGTAAAATAGTAGTTATTGATTCAAATAATCAACTACTATTTTTTCTATTTTACCCCAATGACTACTTTCTTGATAACATCTCAAAGCTATTAAATAATTAGCCTCATCAACACTCCATCTCATTCCAGCTTGTTTTAATCTTTGCTGTGCTATTATTTTATTAGAACTTTCTATTGTTCCGCTTGGCGCTTTTACCTACAAAAAAAATTTACACCCCTTCAATACAGCAAAAAAGTATGATTAATCTATGATAATGTCTTAAGTGTTAGCATTTGAAAATGTCCTAATTTTTAGCAAAATTATATAAAGAATATATTTCATCGAAATGAACATTTTCAAAATACATATTATCATCTTTTTTAAATACATATTTATATGTGTTAATAACAGAATAATATGAATAATTATCTATAATATTTAAAGCTATATTCTGATCATCAATTATTACATTTTTATTTTTTAAATATTCTAATATTTCTTCATTATGTTTATATTCTTTCATATAATATTCCCCCATAAATAA
>CANRCS010000109.1 GCA_947629195.1 uncultured Bacilli bacterium
ATATGGGACTTTTTGATAAGTTTAAAAATATATTTAAAAAAGAAGAAGTTAAAAATGATGTAGAAGAAAAAGAAGTCGAAGAAGAACTACAAAAATATGATGAAGGATTAGAAAAGACAAGAAAAACTTTTACTTCAAAACTTGGTCTTTTAAGCTCAAAATATAAAAAGGTGAGTCCAGAATATTTTGAAGAATTGGAAGAAATTTTAATAATGGCTGATATTGGTGTAAATACTGTTATGAATTTTATTGACCAAATTAAAGATAGAGTTAAAAAAGAAAAGATTGAATCTACTGAAGATTTAAAAGAAATAATTGTCGATGAACTTTTTATAATATATGTTAACAACGATATTATTGTAAACAAGATAAATTATGCAGAAAATAATCCTACTGTAATTCTATTTGTCGGAGTAAATGGTGTTGGGAAAACTACAACTATTGGGAAAATAGCTAAGCAATTGAAAGATGAAAATAAAAAAGTTATGATGGTTGCAGGTGATACTTTTAGAGCAGGAGCAGTTGAACAAATTGAAGAATGGGGAGAAAAAGTAGGATGCAAAGTCGTAGGAAAAGAAAAAGCAGACCCTTCAAGTGTAATATATGATGGAATTGAACTTGCTAAAAAAGAAAATTATGATGTTGTTTTAATAGATACAGCAGGTAGACTTCAAAACAAAGTTAATTTAATGAAAGAATTAGAAAAAATAAATAAGGTGATTGGAAAATTAATTCCAGATGCACCACATGAAACATTGCTTGTAATCGATGCTACTACAGGTCAAAATGGTATTAGCCAAGCAAAAAGTTTCAAAGAGATTACTAATATTACTGGAATTGTTCTAACAAAATTAGATGGAACTGCTAAAGGTGGAATAGTACTCGCAATAAAAGAAGAAGTAAATATTCCTGTTAAGTATATTGGTTTAGGAGAAAAAGTTAACGATTTAAGAGTTTTTGATATAGAAAAATATATATATGGGTTATTCAAAGACCTGTTTTAGGGGGAATTTATATGAAGTTGGATAAATTTCAAGATACAATAATTTTAAAAAATGATAATAAAAGACTTGAAATAGCAGTTGATGTTAATGGAAACTTAGATTTTTCAATGAAATTAAAATCAAATAGTACTAATATAAAAGATGCATACTGTTTTATAATAGACGATGAAGATAAAACAGATGAAAGTATAAATATTTATTATGAAATGTCAAAATTTTATGAAAATTTACTTGATGAATATAATAAAAATTCTAAGTTTTATATAAATAGATATAGTACAAATCCAATTTATAATGAAAAATTAGATATGTTTAAATTTCATAGTGATAATGGAAAGTATGATAATTCAGATTTTATAAGAATTTTTAGAAAAGATGGAAAATATTATTTATTTTTCAATAGTGTAAATAAGGAATTTAAATTATTAAGAAATCAATCTAAGTATTCAAACTTTGCAAAATATTTTAATGAATTTTATAGTAGACTTTGTAAAGAGTATATTAGATGTAATAATTTTAATGGGAAAACATATAAATATGGAGATAAAAAATAATGGATAAAAACAATGAACTTATAATTTTATATGATTATTATGGAATATTACTTACAGATAAACAAAAAGAATATTTTGAAGATTATTATTTTAATAATTATACTTTATCTGAAATTAGTGAAAATAATCATGTAAGTAGGAATGCAATTCATAAGCAACTAAAAGAAGTAGAAGATAAACTTTATTATTATGAAAATAAATTATCATTATTTAGTAAAAGTAAAAAAATATCATTACTTCTTAAAAATATAAAAGATGAAAAAATAAAAAATGAAATTGAAGAATTAATATAATTAGGAAGGATTAAAAAAATGTATAAATCTGACAATAGTTCTAATGATACAATTAATTCATTAGAAGATTTAGAAAATTTAATTAATCAAGATATAGAAGAATTGATAAGGGAATACGAAGAAGAAAATAAAGAAAATGATACCAATGATGTTATGTAATATGGTATAATGACACTTAGGATGTGATAACATGTTTGAAAATTTAGGAGATAGATTACAAAATGCTTTAAATAAAATTAAGGGTTATGGAAAAATTACCGAAGATAATATAGGTGAAATGACTCGTGAGATTAGACTTGCTCTTTTAGAAGCAGATGTTAATTATAAGGTAGTTAAGGAATTTATAAATAATGTAAAAGAAAAAGCATTAGGTGAAGAGGTAAAAAAGAGTTTATCACCTGGTGAAATGTTCGTAAAAATTGTTAAAGATGAATTAGTAGAATTATTAGGTGGAGAAAAAGCACCACTTGTTACTGATAAAAATCCAACTATATTAATGTTAGTAGGACTTCAAGGTAGTGGTAAAACTACGACTATTGGTAAATTAGGGAATTTACTTAGAAAAAAATATAATAAAAAACCATTATTTGTTGCATGTGATGTTTATAGACCTGCTGCAATTGATCAATTAAATCAAATTGGTAAAGAATTAAATATCGAGGTTTATCAAGAAGGAAAAGCAAATCCTGTTGAAATAAGTAAAAATGCAGTTAAATACGCAAAAGAAAATGGATATGATTATATTTTAATAGATACTGCTGGTAGATTACATATTGATGAAGAATTGATGCAAGAATTAGTAAATATAAAATCAGAAGTTAATCCGCATGAAATTTTACTTGTTGTGGATAGTATGGTTGGGCAAGATGTAATAAATGTAATTGAAGGTTTCAATAGCAAATTACCACTTACGGGTTCTATTCTTACAAAATTAGATGGGGATACTAAAGGTGGTGCTGCACTTTCAATTAGACATCTTACAAATATACCAATTAAAATGATAGGTGTATCAGAAAAATTAGATGGATTACAAGAATTTGACCCTGAAAGAATGGCTAGTAGGATTCTTGATATGGGAGATATATTATCTATCGTTGAAAAAGCACAAGATGTTATTGATGAAGATGAAGCTAAAAAAAGTGTTAAAAAATTACAAAGTGGTAAATTTGATTTAGAAGATTTTCTATCGCAATTAAAACAAGTTAAAAAATTAGGGCCACTTGAAAATATAATAAAAATGCTTCCAGGAGCAAAAAAGATGGGACTTAATAATGTTAATATCGACCCAAAACAAATGGCGCATGTAGAAGCAATAATATTATCTATGACACCTAAAGAAAGAAGACATCCAGAAATAATAAAAGCAAGTAGAAAGATTAGGATTGCTAAAGGGTGTGGAATGAAAGTAGAAGATGTTAACAAATTATTAAATCAATTTGATAGCATGAAAAAAATGATGAAACAAATATCTAGTGGTAAGTTTAAAATGCCATTTTAAAGCGTTACAATTGTAATGCTTTTTATTTTGATTTTATAATAGACAAATAACATATACACTTATTAGATTTGTTCATATTATAAATTAGAAAAGGGGGATAAAATGTTCAGAAAAAGTAGATGTTACGATATGAGCGATAACATGATGTGGCAAAAACCAATGCCTAAAATGAAAAATGATTATATGATGGCTATGCCAGCTGATTATAATTATAGTATGAAAGAAGGTATGGGTGACAAATGTGAAATGAAAATGAATAAAAAAGAAATGGACCCTATGGAAATGATGCCAGGGTGCAAAATGCAACCAGTTTATGAATGTCCAGTTGAAAAATGTGTTCATAGAACAATCTGTCATGAAGTACCACATGTGTGATAATTTATGATAGACTAAAATTTTACTTATAAATAAGTATAATTTAAAGGCATTTTGATAAGAAA
>CANRCS010000110.1 GCA_947629195.1 uncultured Bacilli bacterium
TTTAAATATGCACTCTATGAAAAAAATATAAGTGAACCAGTAAAAGAAGGTAATTTTAAAAATGCAGGAACAGAAATAAATGTAGCAACCAATATAGAATTTGAAGCAGACGCAAAAAAAGATTATGTATTATATGTATGGTTATCAGAAAATGATGGAGATCAAAGTGACTTGATGGGAACAACATTTAAAGCAAAAATAAAACTAGAAGGATATGGTAAGAAACAAGTAAAAAAAGTATTATTATCCCAAATGATAAAGGACAACAATTCTCCGATAAAAGAAGACAAACCAGATTTTAGTACGGTTGCAACAGAAGATGAAGGATTAATAAAAGACATTGATGATGATGGAGATACATACTATTTTAGAGGTGCAGTAGAAGATAATTATGTTAAAATAAATGGACTAACATGGGAAACTTCAGATGGAGATTATCACAACGCAGGAGAAGATATGTTATGGAGGATAGTAAGAATCAACGGTGATGGAACAATAAGATTAATAGCAGATGGAGGTGTAGGATATAGTGCATTTAATGAAAACTATGATGATGAAAAATATGTAGGATACACATATGATGATAACACATCAACTAGACAAGATAGTACAATAAAGACATTTTTAGAAGATTGGTATGAAAGAAATATGATGGATTATGATAAATATATAGCAACATCAAAATTTTGTAATGATACATCAACAATTACAGATGAAGATGGATATATAGAATATGGTTCATATGATAGATTTTATTACAATGATCCACCAACCCCAAGTTTTAAATGTCCAAACACCACAAAAAATTATGGAGGATTATATACAGATTTAAAAGTGGGGCTAATAACAGCGGATGAAGTAATGTTCGCGGGAGGGACACCATTTTATCCTAATGAATCATATTATTTATATGGAAAAAGTTCTGATTTCTGGACCGCCTCACCAGACTACTTCACCGACAGTACTGACATTTGGTATGTAACCGAATATGGTATAAACGGAAGTATGGCGAGTAACAAGTATGCCCCGCGTCCCGTTGTTAATGTGACTTCTGATCTTTTGTATACTGATGGAGACGGAAGTAGAGAGCATCCTTATTTAATAGGGTAAGCTAGTCTTCATCTGATAGATGGTGAAAAGATAAGTCTCTAGAAAACTCCGAGGCAACTTAATGGATTTGAGTTGCCTTGGAGCGATTTTTTTGTATTTTCGCTTAATTTTTAGTTTATATAAATTATTAATTTGTATTTAAATAATATTGTTGTTAAAACTCTATTTTTTTGATATTATAAATCTATAATAGAAGTGTTGGTGATAATATTGAAAAAATGGTATAAATTAGATAATGTAGGTACATTTTATGCATTTACATCGAATGCTAAGATACCTAAAGTTTTTAGATATTCCGCACTCCTAAAAGATTATGTAGATGAAAACATATTACAAGAAGCATTAGATAATACTATAAGGATATTTCCTAATTTTAATGTTAATTTGAAAAAGGGGTTTTATTGGTATTATTTAGATGAAGCAAATAAGAAAAATAGGGTTACTAAAGAAAATTTACCAATATGTTTTAAGATATATAATAATTCTGATGACTTTTTATATAGAGTTTCTTATTTCAATAAGAAGATTAATTTAGAAGTATCTCATATATTGTCTGATGGTAGGGGTAGTGTTGAATTTTTTAAATATTTAATTACAAATTATATATCTATAAAATATAATATAAAGATAAATTATAAGACTGATAATTCAGAATTAGAAAAAGCAGAAGATAGTTTTACAAAATATTATAAAAAAACTAAAACTAGTAAGGGTACTAGAAAATCTACATATTTATATAAGGGCAGAAAATTAAGAAATCAAACTAGATATATGGAGTGTCATTTAAGTTTAAAGGAAGTATTAGAATTATCACATAAATATAAGACTACATTAACATCATTATTGGTATCTATTTTAATTTATTCGTTTAAAGATGAATTAAAGGTAGCTGAATATAATAAATATATAAAAATAGATTTACCAGTAGATTTAAGAACATATTTTAAGTCATCTACTGTTTTGAATTTTTTTGGGCTTACTACAATATCATATAAGTTTAATAATAATGATAAGTTAGAAGATATAATTAAGAGTGTTTCTAAACAGTTTAAAGAAAATATAAATAAAGAGAAATTAAGTGAAAGAGCTAATTTGATGGTTTCTTTTGAGAAAAATTGGTTTTGTAGATTAGCCCCTCTTTTTCTTAAAAATATTACTTTAAATATAGCAGATAAGATTACTGAAAATAAAAGTACTACTTGTTTATCTAATATTGGAATAATTAAATTAGATAAACGTATAGAAGAGTATGTTAAGAGTATGAGTGTTATTACATCTACTAATGGGTTTCAATTTACTATATGTTCATTTAAAGATGATTTATGTATAGGAATATCTAGTAGGTTTATAAATAATGATATTATTAAGAATTTTTGTAGGTATTTTTCTAATAATGATATGAAAGTTTCAATAGATGTAAGTGAGGTTAGTAAATGAAAAAATGCGATAGTTGCAATATAGAATTTAATACTAATGAAGTTTTATGTCCCCTATGTCAAAATATATTAGTGGGTAATTCAGATGAAATAAATTTTCCAAGTAATATTAGATATAAAACTAATTCATTAATATTAAAGATATTATTATTTTCATCACTAACAATACTTTTAATATTTTCATTTTTAGAATATATTATATTTAAAAATTTACATATTAGTTTATATATATCTTTAGGTTTATTAACTAATTATGTTATTGTATATTTTATTTTAAAGAATTGTAATAATATATTTAAGATATTTAATAAACATGGAATAATAGTTATTTGTTTATTAATAATTTGGTATATGGTTACTAAAAGTAAGATAATTACTAATTATATAATACCTAGTGTATGTTTATTTGAATTATTATTTAATTTTGTTGTGAGTATAATTTTAAGAAAGAATTATTTAGTTAAATATTCTACACAAATTCTTATGAATATTGTGTTATTGTTTTTACCTATAATATTGGTGTTATTAAAGTTGACTACTAATAATATTTTATCTTATATATGTTCCATGTCATCTATAATAACTATATTGGGGTTGTTAATATTTTTCTATGATGATATTAAAGATGAATTAAGAAAGATATTTAATATTTAAATTTATTTAATTTTAGTTTTTAAAACTTAAATATTTTATGAGTAATGATATAGTATTTATTCAAAGTATTGTAAACAAAAAATCCTAAGATATCTTGAGATTTTTTGTTTTATTTGTAGAAAATTGTCGATTGATATGTTATACTTTCAATAGAAGGTGAGAATACTTATGTTGAAAGTTGAAAATGTAACGAAGTATTATGGGGAATTTAAGGCAGTAGACAATTTATCATTTAGTGTTGATGATGGAGAGATATTTGGTTTATTGGGTGTAAACGGAGCAGGTAAGACAACAACATTTAGAATGATTATGAGACTTTTAGATGATTATACTGGTAATATAACTTTAGATGGAAAACAAATAGATTATAATATAACTAATAAGATTGGTTTTTTAACAGAAGAAAGAAGTTTATTAACTAAGATGACTGTTAAGGAACAAATATTATTTTATGGACATTTAAAAGATATGAATGAGAAAGATATTTTATCTCGTTTAGATTATTGGTTAGATAGATTTAAGATTAGTGAATATAAAGATAAAAAGATAAAGGAATTATCAAA
>CANRCS010000111.1 GCA_947629195.1 uncultured Bacilli bacterium
TTTTTAGTTTCTTCAAATACTAAATCATACACTACTTCCCATATTAATACCCAACCTATAATTAATAATACTTCTTCTAACCAAAATACTGATGATAATAAATTTGAAATTAATATAAATATGACACCTAATACTATTAGAAAAGACATTCTAATATTGTTATATTCTATATGCATCATTTCTTCTTTAATTTCTAGTCCATAATATGACCTAATCATATCTACTATTTTTTCTTGTTCTTCCTTTTTTGGTAAATTCTTGAAATTAAAATTTAAAATTGGAATTTTATTTAAAGGAGTACCAAGACATTCATCATATATATATTTACCTAATTCATCAGAAAGTTTATTATCATTAAAATTATTTGTAATATCTTCAACAGAATTTATTTTAATATTTATTATTAAATTATCTTTCAATTAAATCACCTATTCTATAAATAATTATACAATAAATAAAATGTAAGATAAATATTAATCTTTAAAATTTATCTTACATTCAGTTAATTTTTTAAATCTTTTGATTTTTATTCTTCTTTTACTATCATAAAATATATAATTGTATGATGCTTCCCAAAATACTACCCAACCAATAATTAGTAATACTTCACCAATAAAATCAAAAGATTTATTAATTATTTTTGAAATACATATTAAAATTAGTCCAATAATTGATAGAAAAAGTGCTCTTAAATTGTTGTATTTTAAATGTATTAAATGTTCTCTTACATGTATTCCATAATTATGTCTTATCATATCTTTTATTCTATCCCTATCTTTATTAGTAAGTTTAAAATTACATATAATATTTAAAATTATATTATGTTTAACTGGTGTTCCAAAACATTTATTATATATACTTTTACTTAGTTCATCAGATAATTTATTTTTATCATATTTATCAGTTAAATCACTTAATTTATCTAAATAAATATCTATATTTAATGTTTTATATGGCATATTATCACCTAGTATTAATATGCTACAAAATTAAATATTTATTTTATGCTTTTTTTCTACCTGGCCTTTTATGCATATTATTTTCTACTTCTACTCTTTGTGCAATACCAAATGCAATCATCAAATTAAGAGCAAAACTTCCACCATAACTTAAAAATGGTAATGGTACTCCAGTCATTGGTCCTAGTCCTAAAATTCCTATTAAGTTAATTGCAATATGAGCAAATAAATAAGTACAAACTCCATATGCCATAATTGAATTTCCTAAATTATTACTTCTTCGTGCAATTCTTAAAATTCTATATAGTATAAAAATATATGCTAAAATAACTATTATTCCTGTTATTACACCTAATTCTTCTATTACTATAGGAAATATAAAATCTGTATGTGCTTCTGGTAAATATAAATATTTTTGTGTACTATTTCCAAGTCCTACTCCAAATAAACCACCAGAATTAATTGCTATATATCCATTACATACTTGATATCCTGTAGAATCGGTATATCTTTTACATGGTTCTTTATATTCAAATCTTTTTAATTGTCTAGATGTAAGTAAATCTTTTCCCCAAAATGAATATGTTACTAGTCCAGCTAAACCAATAATTAAAAATATAAGCGATATTTTTCTTTTAAATGCCTTATCCATTGGAAGAGCAAAAAATATTGAAATACATATAAGTGCGATTATAATTCCTGTACCTAAATCTGGTTGTAAAAATACTAGTGCAAAAATTATAAATGCAACAAACATAGGTTTTAAAAGTACCCATTGATTGTTTAATTCTTTTCTATGTTTTCCATAATAACTTCCTAAATACATTATAAGTATTGTTTTAGCAAATTCACTGGGTTGAAGGGTAAATCCTCCTATATGATACCAGCTCTTAGCGTTATTCGTAATTTCTCCATATACAAATAATCCTACTAAGGATGCAATTGCAATTAAAATTAAAAATTTGGATAATGGCCTATAAGTTTCAGTAGGAATAAAGACTATAATGAAAAAAGCTAATAATCCAACTGTAAGAAATAGTGCTTGTTTTATAAAGAATGCATAAGGTTGTTGATTATACCCTACTACTGAAACAATTGAAGATGCACTAAAAATCATAATTAAACCAAAGACAAAAAATATAAGCATTATTAAAAGTAATGGTTTATCAAGTTTAGATAAAGTTTTCTTCATATCCCTTCACATCCTACGTTCTATTATATATTATCATATATTTTAAATTTTGTAATTATATTTTTTCAAATTAGACTAATGCTATCACACTTTTATCCATTTTGTAATAAATTATATTAGAAAACGAAGGAGGGATTAAATATGTATTACTACGGATATCAAGGTGGATATAACTATGGTGGATATCCTTGCTGCCAACCAGTATGCTGCAATAACAATAATGGTAATGGCGGATATGGTTATGGTGGGTTCGGATACGGTGCTGCTATAATATTAGTATTATTCATTTTACTAGTAATCGTAATTGGTGCTAGAGTTATAAATTAATTTATTTGGGAAGATATCTTCCCTTTTTTTGATTTTGATACTAAATTGTGATAAAATATTACATGAAGTTGGGGTGATATTATGTTTAAACCTTTAAAAATATTAGATGAAATAGATCCTAAATTAAGAGATAAAAATGAAGATGTAACATTTCCTTTATCAAAAGAAGATAAAAAAATGATAAAGAGAATGATAGACCATTTAACATATAGTCAAATTGAAGAATTATCTGAAAAATATGATTTGAGACCTGGTATGGGACTTGCTGCCCCACAAGTTGGCATTAATAAAAAATATTTTGTCGTTGTTCATGAAGTAGAAGAAGGAAAATTTGATAATTACGTTTTAATAAATCCTAAAATTGTTAGTTATTCTGAAGAATTAATATATGCATCTACCGGTGAGGGATGTTTGAGTGTTAACCGTGATGTAGAAGGAATCGTTCCAAGATATGCAAGAGTAACACTTGAAGGATACGATGAAAATGGAAATAAAATAAGAGTTCGAGGAAGAGAAGAACTTTCAATTGCATTTCAACATGAATATGACCATTTAAACGGAATATTATTTGTTGATAAAATAGATAAAGATAATCCATATAAAGACCAAGATAAAATGAGAATGATATAAAATAACTGATTCATTTTGAACCAGTTATTTTAATTTATAAACTTTTGAATCTTCTACAGTTTCCCCTAACAATTCTAAAGTTTTGTACTTTTCAGGATTAATCAATATTTCCCATCTAGCTACTTCAAGTGATTTTTCAATAATATTTTTTAATGACCTTGCTCCTGTTCCTAATTCTATTGCTTTTTTAGCAACATTTTCTATAAATTCATCTTCCCAAGTTAATTCTACTTTAAAGTTTTCTAATCTTCTTTTTTCTGCTTTTAATGGACTAATAGTTGATTTAGTAAGTATAGTAGATAAACTTTCTATTGTATGTGGATTTAATTGAACTATATTAGAAAATCTTCCAATAAATTCATCAGGCATTTGTCCATATTTAATTAAATCTTCAGGTTTTACTTTATCAGTGTTATTAATTTTTTCATTCATAGTATTAAATCCAATATTTTTCTTTTGAAGTGAATATCTTCTTAATACGTCACTAAATGCACCTGATGCAAAAATTGTAAGTTTTGAAGTATTAAAATTAACACCTACTCTACTTCTATCATCTTTTTTTAATAAATAATCAGAACCATCAAAAAATGGTAATAAATTATTTAAAACTGCTCTTTGGGATATATC
>CANRCS010000112.1 GCA_947629195.1 uncultured Bacilli bacterium
TCTATGATTAATAATATTGATGAATCTTTATTAGAAATTAATTTAAAAAGTAAAATTGAATAAAAAAGAAGTATTTTCATACATCAATTGATAATAATTATATGATAGGAAAATCTCTCATAATAGATAATATCTAAATCTTATTAGAAATAAAATTTTATCAATGTAGGATTATCATTTGAATATTATTTAATTTTAATATATGTTGCAAGGTTTATACTTGCTCTTTTAGTATGAAAATCTTGATTTTTGTTCTAAATTATAGTATATTATTATTGCACTTGAAAAAATGCAATAATAAGAAAATGTTAGCCGCTTATTGATGGTGCGGGGTATAAATGATTCAAATAGAGAAATGTTAGTAGCTTACGGGTGGTGCGAGTTATAAGTAATCCCGATTGAAAATGTTGAAAACTCTGTTAACTTAATAGAGTTTTCTTTTATCCAACTATATACAGAGGATGATAATTTGGAAGTTAAAACAGGATATATCTATCATATTAAAGATGATTTTTTCGATAGAATAAATGATATAATTTAAAAAAACAAGGAATTAATTTATTTTTTCCTAATATAGACTTAATTAAGAAAATAATGTTAGAAGAATTAAAAAATAATATTAAAATTGAGTAAAAAAGAAGTATTTTTATATATCAATTGATAATAATTATATGAGGGAGAAATCTCTCATAATAGATAATATCGATTAAGTTGTAAATAAATACTAAAATTTCTAATTATATTGGTTTTTCATAAAAAGACTTTTTCTTTGTTCAGAGTATCAAACATATCAAATCAAATGTTAATTTATTAGATATTATCTATTTTAGTAAGTTAACCATGATAAATATCATGGTTAACTTACTTTTCAAATTAAAATGCAGAAAATAATTTATTTGCAGCATAAAAAATTTAACGATAAAATCTATCAAAGCTAGAAATCCATAAGGATTTCTAGCTTAAAAATTAGGTAGAAGCACTCATAAATTCTTATTTTATCAAATATAAACTGTCTTTTTCTTGCCAAAACAATTTGCAAAAAAAACTGCAATTTGACAAAATTTGACAAAAAAATTTAAGTTGTGGAAAACATCGTCTTGACTCGGGGGGGGTAAATGCTATACTAATAATATAATTGTGGATAACTTTTATAAGAAAAGAGGTGTAGCTATAAATGATAGAGAAACTAAAAAAGATAAATGATGAAATAAAAAGCGGAAAGCACGTAGAAGAAATAGTAGTAGTAACTTTAATTTTAGTAGCAACCATAGTAGGATTTACAATATACAAATCAAGAGCAATATTTGATGGAACAATAGAAAAAAGAAATGCAATAACAATAAAAGCAGGACTAATAACATTTGATGTAACAAGTACAAATGGTAGTTATGATTCAAGTGGTAAGCAAATAACAGTAAATGCAAACAAAGAAATAGAACTACCACTAAAGATAACAAATACAACACCAATAGCGGCAAAATACAGATTATATTACAAACCAATAAGTCCAAGTACATTACCAGATGGTACAGTAATAGCAGTTAGTGCCTCGACAGAAGAAAACTATGATACTGGAGTGTTAGAAAAAGATGCAGACGAACAAAAAACAGTAGTAATAAGAAATACAGGAGCAAGCGATATAACAATAGAGCTAGGAGTAGATGGAGGATATTCATATAATCCATTAGACTTGGCAAATGGACATAATCAGTTAAGTTTTGAAAAGGCAAAAGAAAAAGCATTATTAGCTCAAATGATAAAAGATAACAATTCTCCGATAAGTGAAGAAAAGCCAGATTTCAGTACAACTGCTACAACAGATGAGGGACTGATAAAAGACGAGGATGATGATGGTCCAACATACTACTTTAGGGGTGCAGTAGAAGATAACTATGTAAAGTTTAGAGGACTAACATGGGCAACGTCTGACAGTAGTTACCACAGTGTAGGAGATGATATGTTATGGAGGATAGTAAGAATAAACGGTGATGGAACAATAAGATTAGTAGCAGATGGAAGTATAGGAACTAGTGCATTTAATAAAAGTTACTCTAATGAAAAATATGTAGGATACACATATGATAATAGTAAAGCAAATGTCCAAGATGGAACAGATAGTACAATAAAAACATATTTAGAAGATTGGTATGAAAAAAATATGATGGACTATGATCAATACATAGAAACATCAAAATTTTGTAATGATACAACAGTAGCATCCACATCAGGAAGTACTATATACTATGGGGCGCGAGGTAGACTTTATACAAACAAAGAGCCAAGTTTTAAATGTCCAAATACTACAAAAAATTATGGAGGATTATATACAGATTTAAAAGTAGGGCTAATAACAGCGGATGAGGTAGCGTTTGCAGGAGGAAAATATAACACTTCTAATAGTTCGTACTACTTAGCAGGAAGAACTAGCTCTTACTTCTGGACCGCCTCTCCTTACTACTTCAATAGTTATGCTTATGTTTGGGATGTGTTTTCTACCGGTTATGTGGATTTCGACTATGTGGGTGACGCGAGGGCGGTTCTTCCCGCAGTCAACCTGAAGTCTGATCTACTGGTGACTGAGGCAACAGGCACTATCGATGATCCCTACGTAGTAGGGTAAGCTAGTCTTCATTTGATAGATGGTGAAAATGACTCCTCATTTTCGCCACTTGAGAGTAGATTACAGCCTCACCTGTAATCTACTCTGAGGTGTAAATCTAAATAAAATGGGATAAGCATCTTACCGCCTCTCCTAACAACTTCAATAGTAATGCTAATGTTTGGAATGTGAATTCTACCGGTAATATGAATAACAACAATGTGAATAACGCGAGGGCGGTTCTTCCCGCAGATTCCTACTAATTATTAGTGTGCAGTATTGCTAATGTACCGTATGTTATAGGCCAAGGCTTATATTTTGAGGAAGTAATTCTTTATGAATAATCAAATTGATTGGAAACAGATTTATTCCTGAGATTATATCTCAAAACAAAAATATAGACGTTATAGCATTATTATAGATAATAATACTGTTATAGCTATTGCTATATTATAAAATGAGTTGTACCCAATGTACATCTCATTTTTTTTGAAAGCGAGGGATTTTATGAATGAAAATTTTAAGATTTTGAATAATTCAAAGAAAACTATTAATTATATTAATAAACTATTAGTTAATTATCCTAAAAAAGAGGTTATTTTAAAACAAAATATTGAAAGAAACAATTATGAAATAATACAACTTATTTATTATTATGTAGTAAATAAAGATAGCAAGAGAATATATGAAAAATATTTGAAGGATTTAATAGTGAAGTTATCAATGTTAGATTACTATATGTTGAATAGTTATCAAAATAAAATTATTAGTACAAAAAAATACAATGTAATAAGTAATTATATTATTGAAATAAGAAAAATGGTATATGGTATTTTAAAAAGTGAAAAAGTTCAAGAAGAAGTTCGATGAAATAATAAGAATAGATTATTTATTAGATGTTTATCACACAATAAGATTAAATACTAAACATAGAGGTAAATTGCTTATATATGAAATGTTTTTGAGTACTAATTTACACAAAATTATGAATAGATTGAAGAATAGGGAATATAGACATGGTAAGTATAATATATTTTTGATTAAAGAAAATAAGTATAGAATTATTATGAGTGAAAACTTAGAAGATAAGA
>CANRCS010000113.1 GCA_947629195.1 uncultured Bacilli bacterium
TCTTTATTATGTGTTTATTATATCTCATTTTCTTTGCGAAGAAAAATTTTTCGTTTTTACTCTTTTTGGCTGTATAAAACATAAAAATTTTGAAAAAATCAATATCTTTGATATACTATAATATATTATTAATAGAAAGGGAATCTTTATGCCAAAAATATTAGTATCAGACTTTGATGAAACATTATATACTTCAATAAAAGAATTAAATAATAATATAGAGAAAATCAAACAATTTATAAATAACGGAAATATATTTATAATTGCTACTGGAAGAAGTTACGTTAATATTTTTAAATGTATTGAAAAACATAAAATACCATTTTCATATTTAATATGTAATGATGGTGGAACAATATTTGATTCAGATTTTAAATTAATTTATAGAAATGATATACCAAATGATATTGTTGAAAAAATTTATAAATATCTATTCGAAAATAATATATTGAAAATAACTTACTTTGATACAGGATTTGACTTTATAAAAGTTCCTTCTAAAAATATAAACTCAATAATAATTAATGATATTAATAGACAAAAATCAATTGAAGTATTAAATGATATTACAAGTAAATTCCCTTTAATTCATGGATATATAAGCAAGTTTTGGATTAATATAACATCAAAAGAAGTTACCAAATCAAATGGTATAAAGAAAATTTTAGAAATTAATAATTATAACAAAAATGATGTATATACTATAGGTGATACAATAAATGATATAAGTATGATTAAAGAATACAATGGTGCTTGTATGAATCATTCTACGAAAGATGTAAAAGAAATATGTAGTTTAACATTTAATAGTGTTCTCGAATACATAGATTATATAGAAAATAAAACAGAATAGGTGAATAAAATGCAAAAAGAAGAAAAAGAATTTTTAGATGTATATGATGAAAATAATAAACCATTAAACAAATCGTATGATAGAAATAAAGTACATGATGAAGGATTATGGCACCATGAAATATTAGTAATAATAATTAACAATAAAAACCAAGTTTTACTTCAAAAAAGAAGTTATAAAAAACGTCATTTAGCAGGTAAATGGGCATTGTGTGCAGGTCATGTAGTAAGCGGAGAAACAGAAAAAGCGACAGCCGTTAGAGAACTTCAAGAAGAACTTGGATTAAAAATTTTACAAAAAGATTTAGAGTTCATCGAAATATTTAAGAAATCAGACCCAACTAATAGAAAATTTAGTTATATATACGTACTTAGAACAGACAAAAAATTAAAAGAAATAAAAATACAATCTAGTGAGTTAACACGTGTCAAATACGTATCAATTAGACGTTTAATAAAATTAATTAAAAGTAAGGAAAAACATTTGGCATTTGCAGATGAATATCATTATGAACTATTTAAAAAAATTCTTAATAACATAATTTAAATTTTTTATCACATATTTTTACCATAATCAAAAAGTATAATTTAAGCATAGAAGGGAGGAAAGATATTATAGATTAGAAAAATTTAAAAAAAATTTAAACCTCACAAATACTAATAATATTAATTTAATAATTGTATATTAACAATTAATGTCAAAACTATAATATATATTTAATCGATATAGTAATTGATATTTTGTTAATGATATAAAATAAATTCTCACTCCAAAACTTTTTGAAAAGGACACTTAATTGTGTTCTTTTCATATTTTCACATAATTTGAACATATTTTTTCTTCTTTAAATTTATATAATAGATATATAGATTTAAACGTGCTATAATTTATATATTAGGTGGTGTATTTATGTATAAAATTTGTTTAGTAGAAGATGAAAAAGATTTAAATAATTTAATAACTACATATCTAAAAAAAGAAGGCTATGAAGTAGTAAGTTTAACAAGAGGAATTGATGCTTTAAATTGCAATGAAAAAATAGATTTGTGGATATTAGATATAATGTTGGAAGATGATATAAGTGGATATGACATAATCAAAAAAATTAGAGAAAACAATGACATGGTACCTGTAATTTTTACTTCTGCTAGAGACCAAGATTTAGATAAAATAATAGGTTTAGAACTTGGAAGCGATGATTATATAACAAAACCATATTCTCCAAAAGAATTAGTTCTTAGAGTTAATAATATCATAAAAAGAGTATACAAATCTGAATATAATAAAATAAATTATGAAAATTATGAGATAGACTTAAATAAGAGAATTGTTGTTTATGATAATAAAGAAATTAACTTAACTACATTAGAATTTGACTTGTTAATATTGTTAATAAACAATAAAGGAAAGTCATTAGATAGGGAATTGATACTAAACAAAATATGGGGTAGTGGATATTATGGAAGTGATAGAGTTGTAGATGACTTAGTAAGAAGGTTAAGAAAAAAGATGAATAAATTAAAAATTAATACTATTTATGGATATGGATATAGATTATCATGAAAAAAGAAATTTCATTATCTAGCCAATTAATACTTATATCATTATTAGTTTTTTTAATACTTACAGTATCTCTTACAATATTTTTACCAAAAGCACTTATGCCATACTTTGATGAAACGGTGTACAATTTTTTAAATCAACCACTTAAATATTTTAATAATACACTTACAGATAAATATTTTAATGAAAATATCGTATATATTCAAATTGATGATACAGGTAATATGATTGTCAGTCAAAATGCAGAAGATATTTTAAGAACAGAAAATTATGAAGAGATAATTAATAAAGTAACAAGCAAAAATGGTAATTTTAAATTAGATAATAGAAAATATTACTATGTTTCAAATAAAACATCCTCTGGAATAAAAATAACTATTACAGACCAAAAACTTGTTAATAGTATGCAAAAAAGGGTATTTATATCTATTTTACCAATAATTATTATTACTTTTCTTGTCATCTTAATCGCACTTTTAATATGGTGTAGATTTGTTGTTAGTAAAATATATATATTAAGAAATAAAGTTAAAAATCTTAATGATGATAATTATGACCACAGTCCTAAAATAAGAGTAGAAGATGAATTGAAACTTTTAGAACAAGCTATTGAAGATGCTAGAATACTTATTAAAGAACAAGAAAATTACAAAAATGAAATGTATCAAAATATATCTCATGATTTCAAAACTCCAATTGCGGTTATTAAATCATACATTGAAGCAAGTAAAGATGGAGTAATTGATAGTAAAGAATCTAGAGAAGTAATTGAAGAACAAATAAATAAGTTAGAAAATAAAGTAAAGAGTTTATTACATTTAAACAAATTGGAATATTTAAAAGAAAACCATCAAAATAGTAATGAAAAAATAAATATACTAGAAGTAATAGATAAATGTGTTAACAAATTTACTTTACAAAACAAAGATATTAAATGGCATATAATATGCAAAAAAAGTGAAATATTATATGATGGAACTTTTGATATGTGGGAAACTATAATAGATAATCTGCTAACTAATTTTATGAGATATGTTAAGGAAACTATTAATATAGAAGTATATAATAAAAAGTTAATTTTATTTAATGATGGTGAAAGTATAGATGAAGATATAATAAATAATATTTTTACTCCTTATAAAAAAGGTATGAAAGGACAATTTGGACTTGGTTTATCTATTGTTAAAAAGACATGTCAAATATTAGGATATGATGTTAGAGTAGAAAATGTTAAAAAAGGAGTTAGATT
>CANRCS010000114.1 GCA_947629195.1 uncultured Bacilli bacterium
AGAAGTAAAATTAGAACCAAAGAAAAAAACAAATAGTAAGAAAAGTATTAAAGATTTAGATTTTTAATACTTTTATTTCGTGCGTTGACATTATTACATATTATAGGCTATAATATCTGTTGTTGTTAGGGAAGTAGGTAGTATTATGGTTAAGGAAAAAGAAAAGAAAATTAAAGATATTGTAGGTACTTCAGATTACCAAAAAGGTAGAAGTTATTATAGTGGATATATTAATTATGTAGGTAAAAATTTTAATCTATTAAATGGTGTACAATATAATTTTAATGTAGAATCCGAAACATCATATAGAATATATAACTGTTGCATAGAAACTACAAATAATGAAATCACAAAAATAAAATGTACTTGTCCACAATATAATAATTATCATCATTGTAAACATATTGCTGCTGTTTTATGTAATTATATTGATGATATATTAAGTAACAAAAATAATCAAAATAATGATGAATATTTTATTAATGTGTCTGAAAATATTTTAAATCAATTTTATACTCCAAAACAAGTTGGTAAAGTTAAAAAACAATTAAAACTTGAAGTAGAATTAATACTTAGAAATTCTTACTTTTATGGCTCATACATTGAAGTAAAATTAAAAATAGGTGAAGATAAATTATACAGTTTAAATAATAAAATAAATCTGTTTACTAATGCATATATTAAAAAAGACAGTCAAGCAATTTTTGGTAAAAATTTTACATATGATCCAAACATTCACTATTTTTCTAGTGATGATGAAGATATTATAAATTACTTTACCAAAAACGCATCTCATAATTATAGAGATGAATATACATTAAATCAAGCACATTTTGATATATCAGACAAACAAATAGGTGAGTTCTTAAAATTATTAGAAAATAAAAAGTTTTTAATATATAATTATGGAACTTTTAATGGAATAATAAAAGAAAATCCATATGTAACTAATTTATCAAAAGATAAAGATGGTAATTATATCTTTAATATAGACATAGATGAAAGTACAATTATACTAGATAATGAATTTAAATATGTAATATTTAAAAATAAAATGTATAAATTAGATAATAAAACATCTAAAATTTTATCTGCTATTATTTCAAATCATACTAATTATCTAATATTTAAAAAAGATTCGCTTGAAAAATTTACTAGGGGAATATTACCATCATTTAAAAATAATATTATATTAGATTCTACTGTGGATGATGTAGTTATTTCAAACGATCCTACACCTAAACTTTATTTTGATTTATTAAGTGGAAAAATTATTTGTAATTTAAAATTTGACTATGATAATAATATAGTGGAATATTTTGATAGTAATAGTAATGTTTTAAGAAATTATGATTTTGAAGAAGATGTTTTAACTGATATTTTAAAATATGGATTAATTAATAATGGTAAAAAAATCATTTTAGAAGATGATGAAGCAATTGGAAGATTTATAGAGTATGACCTAAAAGAATTAGCTCTTAAATATGATACCTTTACATCACAAAAATTAAAAGAAACTAATATTGTTAAAAATACTAAAGTAACATCTCAATTTTCTATTGGTCAAGATAATATAATGAGTTACAATTTTGATATAGATGGAATTGATACATCAGAACTTTCAAAAATATTTGATAGTATGAAGCAAAAGAAAAAATACTATAAATTAAAAAATGGAGATTTTATAGACATAGATGAAAATAATGAATTAAAGCAATTACAAAATTTAATCGAAGATATGGAGATAAGCAATGCAGATGTTAAAAATGGGTATGGAACAATTCCAAAATATAGAGCAATATATCTAGATAGTCTTAGAACTGAAAAATATAATATTATAGAAACAAATAATTTATTTAATGAGTTACTTGAAAAATTTAATTCATATAAGGATGCTCCAATTGATTTATCAAAAAAAGATTTAAAAATATTAAGAGACTATCAAGTTATTGGTGTAAAATGGTTAACAAATATACATAGATGTGGACTTGGTGGAATATTAGCTGATGAAATGGGATTAGGTAAATCTATTCAAGTAATATACTTTATAAAACAAATACTAAAAGAAAATCAAAATGCTAAAATTTTGATAGTGTCACCTACATCTTTAGTATACAATTGGAAAAATGAATTTGACAAATTTGGTAGTGAATTAAAATATAAAGTATTTGCTGAAAACAAAGATAAAAGAATAGATGAATTAAAAAATATAGATGATACTAATATTTTAATAACAACATATGGACTTTTAAGACAAGATAGTGATATTTATTATGATATGAAATTTGATGTATGTGTAATTGATGAAGCTCAAAATATTAAAAACATTAATACACAAGTAACAAAAGTTGTAAAAAAAGTTAACGCTACTACAAAAATAGCGCTATCTGGTACCCCAATTGAGAATTCTGTATTAGAATTATGGAGTATATTTGATTTTATTATGCCTGGATATTTATCTAGTTTAGCAAAATTCAAATCAAAATATAATATAAAAGATGTAACTGAAGATGAAATGAAAGTATTTGATGATTTAAATAAACAAATAAGTGCATTTATTCTAAGAAGAAAAAAATCAGATGTTATTTTGGAACTACCAGATAAAATTGAAAATAATATATATTTAGACTTATATCCTGAACAAAAGAAATTATATGTTATGCAAGTAAAGAAAACACAAAAAGAAATGGATGAAATAATACGTCAAGAAGGATTTATAAAAGCTAGATTTAAAATATTACAACTTTTAACTAGATTAAGACAAATATGTATAGATCCTAAGATAATATTTGAAAATTATAATGGTGGAAGTTGTAAAATTGATAATTTAGTTAGTTTAGTTAAAGATATTATAAAAAATAATCATAAAATTTTAATATTTACAAGTTATAGAACTGCCCTAGATATTGTTCAAACAGAATTTAATAATAACAACATAAGTAGTTATGTAATTGCAGGTGATGTTTCAAGTAAAAAACGTATGGAACTTGTAGATAAATTTAATAATGATGATACCAACGTATTTTTAATAATGTTAAAAGCAGGAGGAACAGGTCTTAACCTTACAAGTGCGGACGTTGTAATTCACCTAGATTTATGGTGGAATCCACAAGTAGAAAACCAAGCAACAGATAGAGCGCATAGAATAGGACAAAAAAATACTGTCGAAGTTATTAAACTTATATGTAAAGGTACCATTGAAGAAAGAATTGTAGAACTTCAAAATAAAAAGAAAATATTAAGTGATAGTTTAATTGATGGAAAAAATAGAGATAAGGATATTCTATCAACATTATCAGAAAAAGATTTAAAAGAACTTATTTCATATGATAACGAAGATTCAGAATAAAGTATATTGTGGGTATTATATACCTACGATATACTTTTTATAATTATTAAAAAACTTATTTCACTTTATAGATTTTTTATTTTAACAATGGTACAATTAAAATGGTGGTTGTCATGACTAGATTTAATAATTTTTTAAATAAAAATATAAATTTAATTTTGATTATATTTATTATATTACAACCTATAATAGATGTAATGACAAGTTTGTGTGTAAAATTTGATATTTCATTATCAATTGGAATGATTGTAAGATTTACTTTTATG
>CANRCS010000115.1 GCA_947629195.1 uncultured Bacilli bacterium
TTTAGTATAATTAGTATTTTTTATATACATTGTTAAAATAAACATATATTCATTATAAGGTATATATATAATTCTAGCAGAATCTTTTCTTTTTCTAAATAACCCTCTTAATTTAATTGGGTAAACATATGAACAATCTTTAACTTTACTACTACTAATATATCCATTTTCTAATTCTTTTAACATTTTTAAGATTGCAGAATAATTTTGTTTATCAATTTTATTAATATCAAAATATAAATTATCATTTTTATTAGTTAAATATATTAATGTTTTTTTATCTTTATTATCTATCTTTTCATCTTTTACATTTTTTATATCAAGATATTCTATATATAAACTTTCTAATTTTTTTATTAACTTATCTTTAAAATTTATATATCTATTTAAACTAGTTTCTAATATTTTATCTTTAGAATTTAAAATATCTTGAATTCTAAATATTTTACTTAATACAATATTTAATTTATATAAAATTATGTCTATCTTGTACTCATCTTTTTCAACTAATTCCATATTTTGTTCTAATACTTTTATATATTCGTTATTTAAATATTTTAATTTATTTTTATTAGAGAAAATTAAAGTATTTACTTCATCTACTAATTCTTTATCTTCTGTACTTAATATACTATATGTTATTTTTTCTTCTACTTCTTTAGTTTCTGATATTATTTCATTTGAATTAATAGGTTTAGTTATATTTTCTTTTTTTAATTGTCCTTGTTTTTTTAATTCTAATTTTTTATTATATTCATCTATCATATAAGATGTTATATTATTTATTTCATCACTTTCTAAATTGGTATTATTCTTCATGAATTCAGTTATACTATTAATTATGTTTATATCATCTTGATACTTTTTCTTTTCAATACTAGAAAGTATATTTTTAACTTCATTTCTCTTTTTCTTTAAATCATCTGTATTATACTTTTCTTTTTCGTATTCTAAATATTTTTTTATTTCTTTAGTAAAAGTTAATATTTTTGAATCTAAATTACTTAAAATATTATATTGTTTCATATAGTTTTCTACTTGAGTTTTATCAGTATTAATCTTATATAAATATTCTTCATAATTATCTCTTTCTGAAGCTAAAATTGGTAATACATGTTGTGTAAGAAATTTTAAATTTGAAAGATTATTTAAATCGTATATGTTTTTAACTTTTTTTAAAAATATATCAATTGTATTAATTTCATTAATAAATTTATTTCTTTTATTTTCTTTAGTTTTAATAGCTTCTTTAGTATCGTTAATAATACTATAAATATTATTTTTTAAATTATTAAATATATCCATTTTTATACTTCCTTTTTGGTTGTGTATTATATCACGATTTTATATAAAATACAAATTTATGAATAATTTTTTTTAAATATACCCATTACATATATGAGGAGGAGATAAATGAATGGCACGTCACAAAGTTGAAATTAGTGGCGTGAATACTGCAAATATCAAAGTTTTAAGTAGTGAAGAAATGGAAGAATTATTTATTAAAATGAAAAATGGGGATAAATTTGCTAGAGATGATTTAGTTAAAGGTAATTTAAAATTAGTATTATCTATTTTAAAAAGATTTTCTGGTAAAGTTGATAATTTAGATGACCTTTTTCAAATTGGATGTGTTGGCTTGTTAAAAGCAATTGATAATTTTGATTTATCATATGGTGTTAAATTCTCTACATATTCTGTACCTATGATTTTAGGAGAAGTAAAAAGATACATTAGAGATAATAATTCACTTAGAGTATCTAGAAGTGTTAAAGACATTGCATATAAAACTTTAAAATTAAAAGATGAATTAACTATTAAAAATGGTAAGGAACCTCAAATAAGTGAATTAGCTGACATTTTGGAAGTAACTGAATTTGAAATAATAAATGCTTTAGATGCTCTAAAAGATCCTGTAAGTATGTATGAACCTATATATAATGACGGTGGTGATACCATTTATTTATGCGATCAATTAGAAGATAAAAATACTAGTTCTAAAGATTGGGATTTGAAAATTGCTTTAAATAATGCAATTAAGGATTTAAAACCTAGAGAACAAGAGATAATTAATGATAGGTTTATCATTGGTAAAACTCAAATGGAGATTTCTGATGAATTAGGTATTAGTCAAGCACAAGTATCAAGAATTGAAAAAAGTGCTTTAGATAAAATTAAAAAATTAATTATTTGATTATGAATTATATACTTGACTATGAGTTAATAAATGATAAACTTCAAAATTTAAAGAATTTAAAGAAGAATAAGTCAGTTAAAACAAGATTTGGTTATGAAATACCCTATTATATTTATGGTAGTGGTTCTAAACATATTGTTTTTGTCGGTGGTACACATGGTTCTGAAATTATATCAGTCGACTTTGTTTTGAATTTAATGGATGAAATTTCAAATAAAAAAAATATATTCAAAGACTTTGATTCTTCAGATTATACTTTTCATTTTATACCTGTTCATAATCCTGAAGGGTTTATTGTATCAACAAGTGCGATTAGAACTAAAATCTCAAGAGATATGCCACTTTCAGAATGTGAGAAGATATGTAAAGAATATTATTTAAAATACAAGATAGATGATATTAATGTTAATAACGATAAAAATGATAGAAGTCTAAAAGAACATCAAAAAATGTTTAAGAATGCAACTTATGAGTGTATACCTGATATTCATCCAAAATTAAAAGATTCAATAAAAAATATTTTTTCTAATGATAAATTACCACCTGGTAGTATGATATGTTATAGGGCAAACGGTATAGGTATAGAATTAAATAGAAATACAATTTTTAATCACGGATTAGAAGATATTAAAAATAAAAGAGAAGTATACGCAACTAATAGATATAATAATATTTTAAATACTATACCTGGACCTATTGGTATTCCATGTAATAATATTGATAATTTTGAATATGAAATAGAAAATATATTCCTATATAAATTATTAGATAATTTAGATAAGGAAAATAAACTTTCATGTTGTTTTCTATTTCATGGTACTGGTGGAGAAATCTATTATAAGCCTATTATGACATTAGATAAAAAAGAGTATAAGAAAAAATTAAAGGAAAATTATAAGATTGCAAAAATATATCAAAAATATACTGATTATAAATTTATGGATAATAAAGATAAAATTTTTGAATCTTTTGATGGTTTTTTAAGAACAGCATTTAAAAAAACATTACTAATTGAATTATCTAAAATGGGTGGTAATCCTATTGGACCATACGGTGATATAAAAAACAATTATATTCCAACTATAAGTAATAATTTAATAGCTATTAGAAATATATTAGATAAAAAAACTATAATTTGAAATTAATCAAATCATAGTTTTTTTATTAAAGATTTACCAATAATAGATTTATTTAAAATTTCATTATGTCTTCTTTTAGCTTCTTCTATTAATGCCATTGCTTCTTCATATGTTCCTGATATTTTACTTGTATCTATATATATTTGTATATCTTTTATAAAATATGTATTTAAAAATTTATATATATTAGTGTTTTCAAAATCACCAGTATATTCTTCCCTATTATC
>CANRCS010000116.1 GCA_947629195.1 uncultured Bacilli bacterium
CTTACCATTTGATATGAATAACTCATTTCATTATCATACCAAGCAATAACTTTAACCATTTGATTACCATTAACATCAAGTACTTGTGTACTTAATCCATCTATTAATGCTCCATTAGATAAATCTATAATGTCTGATGAAACTATTGGGTCTTCAGTATAACCTAAAGTTTCATTTAGATTATTTTTGAAAGTATTATTTATTTCCTCAACAGTAGTGTTTTTAGATAATTCTACTGCTAAATCAACAACAGAACCAGTCGCAACTGGTACACGAAGTGCGATACCATCTAATTTTCCTTTTAAGTTTGGTATAACTAATCCTAATGCACTTGCTGCTCCTGTTGAAGTTGGAACGATATTTTCTGCTGCTGCCCTACCACGTCTTGCTCTAATTCCTTTTTTGTGTGGAATATCAAGTGTTGCTTGATCGTTTGTATAAGCATGAACTGTTGTCATAAATCCTTTTGTGATACCAAAGTTATCATCAAGAACCTTTGCTACTGGAGCTAAACAGTTTGTAGTACAACTTGCTGCTGATATAATATCTTCACTTCCATCTAATGTATCATGATTAACGTTATATACAATAGTTTTCAAATCTCCCTTTGCGGGAGCAGAAATTATTACCTTTTTCGCACCTGCTTCAATGTGTGCATGTGCTTTTTCATAACTTGTAAATATTCCTGTACATTCAAAAACTAAATCTACTCCAATATTTCCCCATGGTAATAATTTAGGGTCTTTTTCAGCATAAATTCTAATGTCCTTTCCATTTACTACCATTGAATTACCTGTATAACTAATGTTGCTTTGATTATATCCTCTATGGGTTGTATCATATTTTAATAAATATGATAATGTTTCAGGGTCGCTTAAATCATTAATTGCGACTACTTCAAAATTAGGATTTTCTTCCATAATTCTAAAAATTAATCTACCAATTCTACCGAATCCATTTATTGCTACTTTAATTGCCATCATATCATCCTTTCATTTTATATGATATCAAAAATTACTCATAAAAACAACTCTTACCAATAAATTCTCTTAATAATGAATCTGCTGGAATACCATCCGCTGGAATTGGGAAGAACATTCTTAAAAATTTAATTAATCTTCTTGATTCCTCATAATATGGTGAGTCTATATCAATTCCAAATAACAATGGTTCTACATAAACCTTTAATACACCAATTTCATAAATAAGTGCAGTATTAAATATGAAATCTGCTTCATCTTGATATGGAAATACATATTTTTCTTCCCCACTACGAACTTTATCCCAACTTTTTAATGTATCTTCAACATTATGTCCTCTAGTTCTATTATCTCTAATTATTCTTCTTAATAATCTAACATCTGTTGTAGAAATATGGTTATATCTATCTACACCAAGTGGTGTAAATGGACTTATATAAATTTTTGTTTTCTTTGATTTTGGTATAGAACTTGTTAGTTTTTCATTTAACGTATGTAATCCTTCAATTACTAATATATCATTATCATTTAATTTTAATATTCTATTATTGTATTCTTTTTCACCTTTAATAAAATTGTATGTAGGAATTGATACACTCTTACCATCAATCAAACTAGTTAATTGTTCATTAAATAATTTTAAATCAATCGCATCAATTGACTCAAAATCCATTTCTCCATTTTCATCTAATGGTGTATCTTTTCTATCTATAAAATAATCATCTGTGGATAACATATGTGGATTTAATCCCTTAGCTCTTAAATACATACAAAATTTATGTGCAGTTGTAGTTTTACCAGATGAAGATGGACCTGCAATTAATACAATTTTAACATTATCAACATTCGCACTAATCGCATCTACAATATCAACTAATTGCTTATTTTGAATAAACTCATTCATCCTTATAAATGAATTAATATTACCATTAGAAACTATATTATTAATTTCTCCAACATAACTAACTTTCATTACATCAATCCATTTTTCATATTCTTCAAAAACATTAACTATCTTAGGATGATGTACATATTTAGGTACTTCACTATCACCACGTAATACAGGAAATTGTAAAATAATTACATTATTATCTAATTTAGTTAAATCAAATTTCTTAAATACACCAGTAGTTAATGGTAATTTACCATAAAAGTATGCATAATGATTTTTACACTTACTTAATTTAACAATTTCACCAGCTTTAGTTTTTAAATTGTTAACTTTTTCATATTGTTTAGTATTTTTATAAAATTTGACTAAATCAGATTTAGTAACACTAACAGTTTCAATTTGTAAATCCATGTTAACTAATTCTTTCATTTTATCTTTAATTTTATTAAATAGCTCACTATTTATATTTTTATCAGATATAATTCTACAATATATTCCCTTATCTATTGAATGCTCAAAATTTATATCAGACTTTATTCCAAGTACTTCTTTAACAGAAATAAGAAGCAAAAATTTTAACCCATTAACATACATTTTATTTCCTTCTCGTTGCATATAATCAATAAATTCTACTGTACAATCTTTAGTAATCTTTGTATCCAAAGTTTGTAATTGATTATTCATTTTAAATGCTAATATATCTCTATCATATTTATCTTTATAATATTTACTTAACTCTAAACCTGTTATTCCTCTTGAAAATTGTTCAGTGGTTCCATTAACAGTTATATTCATGTTATTATTCATAAGTATCCCTCTATTCTTATATATTATATTCTACCAGAATATTAAAAATTTGTCATATAAATTGTTGAATAATTTACATAAATCAAACTAAATATATTAATAGGTGATGAAAAAATGAATTTAATTCCAACAGTAATAGAAAAAAGCAATTATGGAGAACGTGCTTATGATATTTATTCAAGACTTTTAAAAGACAGAATTATCTTACTTAGTGGTGAAATAGATGATAACCTAGCAAATAGTATTATTGCTCAAATATTATATTTAGATTCTATTAACCATGATGATATTAATATGTATATTAATTCTCCAGGTGGTTCAATAACATCTGGTATGGCAATATATGATACGATGAATTTTGTAAAAAGCAAAGTATCAACTACTTGTATTGGTATGGCAGCTTCAATGGGAGCATTTTTGTTATCATCTGGAGAAAAAGGAAAAAGATACATACTTCCAAACGCAGAAGTAATGATACACCAACCATTAGGAGGAGCAAAAGGACAAGCAACAGAAATAAAAATAGCTGCTGAAAGAATATTAAAACTAAGGGATAAATTAAACAAAATTTTAGCAAACAATACAAATCAAAATATAGATAAAATTGAAATAGATACTGAAAGAGATAACTTTATGGATTCTAATGAAGCATTAGAATACGGAATTATAGATAAAATATTAAAATAATAAATTATTAAAAATAAAGTAATTAGAAAAATTAATAATTAATTATCTAATTACTTTTTTTATATTTGATTTTATTTATAATTTTATTAAAAT
>CANRCS010000117.1 GCA_947629195.1 uncultured Bacilli bacterium
ATACCATATTTAGCATCCCACCACGTTGCTTCATAATGATGTTCAGCAATATTTCTATCATTATACATATTTATAGTTAAAACATCTGCTGAATAAATTTTGATATCATCATCTAATAATTGTTCTGTTCCGTCTAGTTTTATTTTTGTATTCTTTTTAAGAATTTCGGAAATTCTAATTGGAATAGTAATAAACGTTTTAAAATTTCCCTCATCATTTATAAATTTATCATTAATATATGAATTGTAAACTTCATTAATTATTTTAGCATTAGGAACGCACCCAAATATAGCAGCATTTACATTATTTGTTTCAAATGCAAAAAATACTTTGTTAAGTAATAAACTATGTATATACTTTTTAAATTCAACATCAGTATCTACATATATTCCGCCATGTTCTTTTAAAACTTTAATTCTAAAATAGTCTGCAACAAATGCCCATTTTTTATTTTCATAAGCTTCTTTTACATATTGACATTCGTTAACATCACAATTAGTTTCATTCCATTCAATTATTTCAAAATCAGGAGCATATTTTTTCCAAGATTCATAACATTTTTCAAATAGTTCCCCTTTTTTACTATTACCAAACCAGAAATAATGTATTTTTTTAGGAATTATTTCTTTTAAAGATAAATTTTCTATAATTCCAGATTCTATATCATTTTGAATATAAACATTATTATTAAATTCATCTTTATATTTATGAAATAATTCTAAATATTCATTAGCAAATTCAGGTTTAAAATATATAAATGTTACAATACTTCTATACATAGCATATAAAAATTCTTTTCTATATTCTTGATTTATTTTATTTAGACTGTTTTCAACTGCTTTTATAAATCCTAAACTTTTTTTATTCATATAAGTTGATGTAATAGAACCACTTCTTTGTCTATAATAGTATATTGCATCATCTATATGTCCTATTTTATTTACATATGACAATATTATAGGAGTAGTTGCCATATCTTCATACCAATAATTTTCTGTTGGAAATTTATATTTTTTTATAATATCAGATTTATATACTCTTGCCCAAGCAAATGATGGATTTAGTGATTCTTTAATAATATCCTCTTTACTCATCTTATCAAAATCATTATATATGTGTCTTACTGTACCATCTTTCCATCCGTCATTAATATTAATTATATTAAAACTTATAACATCATAATCTTCTTCTAACTTTGAAAGAATTGTTTCAACATAATTTTCAACTACCCAGTCATCAGAATCAACAAAAGCTATATATTCTCCTTTTGCTTTATCTATACCATAGTTTCTAGCACTAGATAATCCACCATTTTCTTTTGTATATATTTTTATTTTTTTATCATTTTTATATTTTTCGCATATATCTAATGAATTATCAGTACTTCCATCATTTACTATAATTATTTCATAATCATTGCTAATTGTTTGATTTACTAAAGAATCTAAACATTTTTCTATATATTTTTCAACATTGTATACTGGAACAATTATAGATAATTTTACTTTATTCATTTAATATCATCTCCTAATCTTCTATACTTACAAAATTATCAACACTTTTTTGGGAGATTTTATCATATTCCTTTTTCCAATCATGATATAATTTTATAATTTTATCTTTATTTTTAAGACAAAGTTCAATTTTATTTTTAATTTCTATAGGATCATCAACTTTATTAACAATTAGATATTTTTCTAATTCAGTATTTTCCCAATAATGATGGTTATTACCCGTTATACATGGAACACCCATTTCAAGACTTTCTAAAGGTATTATTGGTGCACATTCTACAAATGTAGTATATATATTTATATCGTTCATAGACATTCTCTTTATTAGGTCAATTCTATTTATCAAATTTGAATTTCCATTTAATTTAATATTTAATAAATTTGAAAATGCTATTGCCTTATTAGAAAGCGGAATACAATCTATTTCAACGTTTTCTATAAGACTTGCTGCTGCTAATTGATTGTAAAAATTTTTTACCCATCTATCACCAGATGCATATAATCCAATCTTTATATTATCATGCTTTTTAAACATAGTGTTCTTCTTCAAATCATTAGATAAATGGACATTATTCATTACAAATTCAACATTATATCCCTTTTCTTTATATAATTCATACATACTCTTTTTAACAAAACCAATTGATTTTATTTTTTTTTGCTTAAGTAAATTAAAGATATTATTAAATACTTCCCAATCATAATCTTCAATATGCATAGCATTACTACCATGCCATAAAACTTTTATATTTATATTAGAATTAAATTTATTTATATCATTTATAAGTAAATCCCATCCAATTGAAAGACCACTAAAAACTATTAATTTTAAATTTGTTTGTGAAATAATAGAAGCAATTTCTTCAATTTCTTTTTTATTGTATAGTTCTTTAATAGGCAAAGTGTTTTTAAACAATTCTTTTGTAGATGAAGATGTTCCTAACCACTCAGGATTATGTATCACAACATATTTATTATCAGCAACTTTTTCCAAATTATCTTTTAATTCTTTTATATTTCTTTCAGTATTTTTTTTTCTTTTGTATAAAACAAGTGGATAAAGTGGCACTTTAATAATTTTTTTAATAATCTTTTTTGCATCTTTGGAAAATGATATTATTTTTTCTCCATTTTTTTTGCCAAATGTTCTTATAATTTTATTTTCTCTTTGTTCCCATTTTGGAACCCAACTAGCATCATAATAATGTATCATACATGTATTTTCTGTAAAAATATTATTTTCCCAATTATAAGAATAAGGATAAAAATAATCTCTAGGATAGATATATATATCATTTTTTAATTTTTGTAATACGTCTATTTTATCTGAATCAAATCCCATAGGAATTAATAGCTCAGTAATAATTTTAGGAATACTAATAGAATAAGTATTATCATTTTCAAATCCATCTAAATTTTTATAAAACTCTAACATTCTTTCAGATAGATAACTTTTAGGATGTTTTTCATACCAAACACCACATGCGATAAATCCTGAATCTTCCATCCCTAAAAATGTTTCATTATTAAGGAGAAAATCAATGTTTTTAGTAACTATCATATCAGTATCAAAATATATTCCACCATATTCATACATAGCTTTAGTTCTAGCATAATCTGCAACAAATGCCCATTTTTTATTTTCGTATGCTTCTTTTATAAAAGGGCACTCATTTAAATCAACATTGTCTTCAGACCATCTAATTATTTCATAATCTGGTAAATATTTTTTCCAACTTTTAATACATTTTTTAGCTAATCTAGGAAGTGGTTTCCCACCAAACCAGCAGTAATGAATATATTTTTTCGACATAATATTCCTCCTACAACTTATTTTTTATTATCTCCTATTTGTTTTTCATAATATTTATCACAAACTTCATTAGTATCACCAATCATAA
>CANRCS010000118.1 GCA_947629195.1 uncultured Bacilli bacterium
GAAGATATTAAATATGCTTGTGAAAACGATGGGGATTATCTAGCAATTTCATTTGTCAATAGTGCGGATGATGTAAGAGAAGTAAAAGAGTTGTGTAAATTATATGGTAAACCTAATATGCCAATTATTTCAAAAGTTGAAACACAATATGCTATATCAAACCTTGAAGAAATAGTTGATGAATCTGATTATATCATGGTTGCACGTGGTGATTTAGGAATAGAAACTGGTGTAGAAAATTTACCATTATATCAACAAATGATAATAGATACTTGTCATAAACATAGTAAGGGTGTCATTATGGCAACACAAATGATGTATAGTATGAAAACTAATATACGTCCAACTAATGCAGAAGTTACAGATGTTAGTAATGCAGTATTAGCAGGATGTGATGCAATCATGACAAGTGATGAAACAACAATTGGAAAATATCCAGTAGAAACTATTAAAACTATGTCTACAATATGTGAAAATGCAGAAAAAATTACAAAATATAACTTGGATGATTATAAACTTAGAGGAACTGCAATACATAATACAATTGCGAAATGTGCGGTTGAATCATCTAAAGATTTACCAATAAAAGCAATAGTTGCATCTACTCTAACAGGTAAAACTGCACTAGATGTCGCATCTCTAAGACCAGATGCAATAATAATTGCTACCGTTACAGAAGAAAAAGTAGCAAGAAGTCTTGCCCTAAAATGGGGTGTGTATACAAAAATAGTTCCCGTATATAATAATACTGATGATATAGTAAATGCTGGTATTAAATCTGCAAAAGAGATTATGCACCTAAATAAAGGTGATTTACTAACAGTTATAGGTGGTTCACCAGTAGAAGCTCATACAAACTTTATAAAAATTGAAAGATTATAAATGAAAGAAGGGGATTTTGATGGAAAAAAATATAATAAAAATTGGAAATAAAGATTTAGTAAATTTAAAATATATTTTATCTAAAATAAAAATTAGTAATATAAAAAGTTATAAAGAAATAGAAAATTTACTTAAAGAATATAATAGTAAATCAATAGATATGAATACTTATAATAGTAAATATGGAAAAATAGTAAGTAGTTCTATGGAAACATTAAACAAATTTAAGAAAAATTTTACAGAATTATATTTATGCGATATTATTTACAGAAAGAAAAAGGGAATTACTCTTGAAATAGATAAAAATACATTTTTTAATAACATATTAAGATCTATTCAATCTTCTTTAAAATATGATGTATTTCCACAAAATATAATTGATTCTATTGCTAAAATGGATACTAGTGAAATAATTAATAATACAGTAAAACTAAATTGTAGATTACGCTTACAAAATAGCGAATCTCTACCAAATAGAATGATTGTAGATATTGCTAATAATAGAATGGATGAAATATCAAAAAGCAAAATAAAAAAATAAAAAAGATGTGATAATTTCTTTATTATACATCTTTTTTTTGATATACTTTTATTAGTTAGTTAGGGTGGTTAAAATGCAAAATAAATTAATTGATTTACTTAATAAAATTAATTTGGAAAAAGAATATATTTCATTATTTAAAGATGCAAAAATAAATAAAATTTTAATTGATAAAGAAAATATTTCATATAAAATTATAATTGATATTTTTGACAATGTTGATGATGTTATAACTAATAGAATAATTAGTCTTTTTAAGGATAAATTTAAGAATGTAAATAATATTGAAATAGAATATAATATTTTAAAACAACCAGAAAGTAAAGAAGAAAATATAAAAGAAGAAGTTAAAGTAAATAATAATTATAAGCAAAGAAATATTATGTCAAAAAATATAACTGGAAATGTATCTAGGATAGATAATATTGAAGAAGAAAATCAAAATGTAATTATTGAGGCAGAACTATTTGATATTGATTATTTTGAATCAAATAAAAGTGATTTTAAAATAATTACACTTAAAATGACAGATTATACTAGTAGTATTTATTGTAAATCATTTTTTAATGATGCTAGTGAATATAAAGATATGAAAAAAAGGCTTAATAAGGGTTCATGGTACCGTATTAAAGGGTATACTAAACAAGATAATTATGCTAAATCTTTAGTTATTAATATAAATGAAATAGAACCTATTGAATCTAAAGGGGAAAAACGTGTTGATGATGCAGAAGAAAAACGTGTTGAACTTCATGCACATACTTTCATGAGTCAAATGGATGGGCTTGTAAGTGCGACTAATTTAATTAAACGTGCTAAAGAATTTGGGCATAAAGCGATTGCTATTACAGATCACAATTCGGTACAAGCATTTCCAGAAGCATATAATAATTCTAATGGAATGAAAGTAATTTATGGTGTTGAATTGAATCTTATCGATGATAATGTTGATATGGTATTTAGAGAAGATGATAGTCCTCTTATGGAAAGCACTTATGTTGTATTTGACTTTGAAACAACTGGTTTTAATGCTGGTGGTATTGACCAAATAATTGAAGCTGGTGCTGTAAAAATTTGTAATGGGGAAATTATAGATAGATTCGATGAATTAATAGACCCTAAAAGAAAACTTCCTACTAAGATAACAGAATTAACTGGAATAACAGATGAAATGTTAAAAGGAAAAGATGATGAAGAAACTGTCATTAAAAGATTTATAGAGTGGACAGGTAATTGTCCTATGGTTGCTCATAACGCAAAATTTGATGCATCATTTTTAAGTGCATGTTATAAAAAATATAACTTAGGAGAATATAAAAATGTTTTAATAGATACTCTTGAATTATCTAGGGTAATGGATAGTAATTATGCAAGACATAGTCTTTCTGCTTTAGTAAAAAGATATAATATACCTTTTGATGAAGAATCTCACCATAGAGGAGATTATGATGCAGAAGCAACTGCCCTAATTTTCCATAAAATGATTAAAAGATTATCAGATAGAAACTTAGAAAAGATAAGTGATATTAAAACTATTGTAGAAAGTGATGAAATACATAAATTTGGTAATTTATATCACATGAATATACTTGTTAAAAATAAAGAAGGACTTAGAAATTTATTTAAATTAGTTTCTTATGCCAATACTAAATATCTTTATAAAAATCCTAGAATTTTAAGAAGTGAAGTTTCAAAACATAGAGAAGGACTACTAATAGGTAGTGGATGTTCAAATGGCGAAATATTTATACAAGCTAAAAGTAAAAGTGATGAAGAACTTGCTAATATAATGGAATTTTATGATTATATTGAGGTTCAACCAATAAGCGTGTATGACCATTTAGTTCAAACAGGAGATTTTGGTTCAACTGCCGAAGTAGAAGAAAATATTAAAAAAATTATAAGAGTAGCAAAACAAAAGGGTAAATTAATTGTTGCAACAGGTGATGT
>CANRCS010000119.1 GCA_947629195.1 uncultured Bacilli bacterium
TACTACTGATGACAGTGTAGTATCTAGTCCAGAAGAAACTGATAGTACCACTGGTGATAGTATATCATCTACTTCAGAAGATACTGATAGTACCACTGATAATAGTATAGTATCTAATCCAAAAGAAAAAGTAATAAAAAAAGAAGTAGTAAAAGAAAAAGAAATAGTAGAAAAAAGTGATAATTCTAAGCAAAATAATGAAAGCAAAAATACATCAAATGAAAAAACAGATACTAAAGAAGAAAATCAAAAGAATGATACTACTGTTTCTAATAATGATAATGTTGTAGTAAAAGAGGTAGTAGTTAAAAAAAGAAGTGTTTTACCAACTATTATAATGATATTTGTATTTATATTACTAATTGGTGCGATATTTGCTCTTCCATATATAAATGAATATTTTGAAACAGGAAAACTTCCAGGAAGTAGCAATAAAAATTCAAATACAAATACAGATACACCTATAGATAACACACAAGAAAAAGAAGAAGAAAAAACATTTTCATCTGGAATTGATGTTAAAGAAGTTTTGTCGGATATAAAAAATATTAAAAGTTACAAATATGAAAATCTAACAAGTGTATATGTTACTGATGAAAAGAACGAAAAATTTACTATGGAAAACAATTTAACATATTCATTTAATGATACAAAATATAAAATAGATATGAATATTAATATTGCGGATTTTAAATATAATGTTACTGACTTTTATGAAAAATTAGATGATAAATATTATATATATCAAAATGATATTACTACAAATAAATATAATAAAGATGAATTAAATCAAGATAAATTTAATACCATTTATAATTTGTTTAATAATACTATAAATTATCTAGAAACTAATTATGAAATAGAAAGTGAAAAACAATTGGATAATAATGAAACAATAGATATAACACTTAAAACAAATAAAGATATTTTAAAAAATTTATCGTATGAAACTTCTAGAATTGAAAATAATATAGATACATCTAAGTTATCTATAAATGAAGTAATTGTAGATTTATATTTTGATAGTTCTAAAGAACTTACAAGAATAGAATTTACTATTGAAGATAAAAATATATATCAAAACGAAATAGATGGAACAATAGAATCTGCAGTTTCAAAATACACGTTTAGCGATTTTAATGAAATTAAAGATATAGAATTACCAAATATTTAATTATATTTGGTATTTAGTTTACGTAAAATTTGCTAAAGGCATTGACAGGATAATATTACAAAATGTTATAATAAATATGTAAGGTATCGATATAAAAATAGTATCGTCTTGCATATTAAGTATATAATTTAATTTATATATTAATATTAAAGATGGTGAAGGGAGGATTAATATGGCACTTGGAGAATCACAAATAAGGAGCTTAAGTGGTGAAGTAGCAGAAATGGTAGAAGCAAAGGCTCTTGTTCTTGATGATTGTTGGAATACTTTTCAATACGTAGTAAACCATTTATCAGAATGGGCAGATGAAACTACTATTGGTAATGAATTAAGATCAGATTTATCAAAACTTGTCGATGACATTAAAAGAATCAATGACGGTTTAAAAAATTTATATGATAGAACTCATGAATTTATGGATATACAAAAAAATCTAAATCGTGGTTAAAGGAGGATAAACATATGGAAATAACTGCAAAAGAAATTGAAAGACAAGCTGGAAGAATTGATGAACAAGTAGAAAGATATTATCAAGCTTTAAATAGAGTTATCCTTTATTTACGTAATGCTTCTATGATAGTTCAATCAGAAGATAGTAATCTGAGTAAAACTTTAAGACAATATTCAGATACTTGTATGAACTTACAAGGTGTAACAAAAGTAAAATTTCAACAATTATCTTCAATAATGCATAAATACGCAAGTGAAACTATTGCTAATGAAGAACAAACTTCAACAGATGTATCTGCATTAGATAAAACCTTAGAAGAAGTAAATAATTCAATTTCTAATATTAATACTGGAGATTAATAATAAAAATAATAGATTAAAATAAAAGAAACTTAAATAACATATAATATATTAAGTTTCTTTTTTAATTTAATCTTGAAATTTCAATAATTTTATCCATATCATCATCTTTAGCAATTATATTTTTATGTATTTCACCACATTTTTCACATTTATAAATTATCTTGTAAGTATCCCTAAATTTTTCAATTTCAATTGGTTTTAACAAACCTAAACATTTATTTAATCTATCACCAGGATTTACGTCTACATGTTTAGAATATAAACAATATGGACAGTGGTCACGTGATGTATATTTTAGTGGAGAAACTTCTCTTTTGCAGTTCTCACAAACAAATCCTTCATCTAATTTATTAAATACTTTCATTCATATCACCTTCCATATTGTAGCACATTTCTTTAATTTATGGTATAATCTATTTGTTTTTCATAATAAAATAAGGGGGACATTTATAATGAATATTGGTATAATAGATTCAGGAGTAGGTGGACTAACTGTATTATTTGATATTATAAAAAAATATCCATGTTTTAATTATTATTATATTGGGGATAGTAAAAATTGTCCTTATGGAGAGAAAAGTAATGAAGAAATTAATTTTCTATCTCATAAAATAGTAGACTATCTTATAAAAAATAAAAATATTGATATATTGATAATTGCATGTAATTCAATATCTTCTACATCTTATGAAAAATTAAAATTAGATTATCCAAATTTAATTATAATAGAAACAGTTAAACCAACTGCTAAATATGTTGAAAATATAGATAATATTAAAAAAATAGGAGTTATTGCGACAAGTGCGACTATAAATTCTCTAGCATATCAAAAAAGTTTAAATAATTATGAAATAATTTCCAAAGCGTGTCCTGAATTTGTCAAAATAGTAGAAGATGGAAATATAAGTTCAAATGAAGAAAAAATAATATTTGATAAATTATCATTTTTAAAAAATGATAATATTGATGCTTTAATTCTTGGATGTACACACTTTCCCTTATTAATTCCAACAATAAAGAAAATTTATAATGGAATAATTATAACTAGTAGTATGGCAATGATAAAAGAATTAGAAAAATATATAAAAGTTAAAAATGATAAACTTAATTTAGAAATATATACAACTGGTGATGAAAATACATTTAAAAGACAATTAAAATTAATGTTTAACAAAGATTTAGATGTTAAAAAAATAGATTTGTAGGATGTGGGAATATGGATTATTCAGTGAAAATTGATAATTTTGAAGGACCATTAGATTTACTTCTTCATTTAATAAAAGAATCTGATGTTGAAATATATGATATTTCTATTGAAGAAATAACAAAACAATATTTAGATTATATAAATAAAATGGAAGAATTA
>CANRCS010000120.1 GCA_947629195.1 uncultured Bacilli bacterium
TTAAAGGAATGATAAATTGAATGAATATAATATTTAGAGAATTAAAAATAGATGATTTAGAAGAAGTTAATAAATTATATAAATTATGTTTTTATATTGATACTAATATTGAAGATATGAAAAAATCATTCTTAAGTTTAAATACTTCACTTACTAAATCATACATATTAGTTTTAGATAATAGAATTATTGGTCATATAAAATGTGATATTATAAATAATATTTTTAATGATTGTATGCCATATATGTATTTATCAGAGATATGTACTCATCCAGATTATAGAGGAATGGGATATGGTAAATTATTATTAAATAAAATTGAAGAGATAGCTAAAGAAAAGTGTTGTTCATATATATTTTTAAATTCTTCTAAAAAAAGAGTTATTGCGCATAAATTGTATAAAAGTTTAGGATATGAAGAAAGAGATAGTTCTATATTTAAGAAAGATTTATAAAAATTATCATGTTATTGATAATTTTTTTAGTTAAAATTAACAAAATTAGGAAGTTTAATTTTTATTATTATGGTATAATTAAGTATACTAACTTAAGTTTTAGAGGTGGTTACTGTGTATTGTGATACATATGCTTTCATACAAATAATATATTTAATAAAGGTTATACTAAGAATTGTTAGTATCGCACTTCCAATTATATTAATTGTGAGACTTACAATATCTTTAGTAAAAGCTATAGCATCTAATGAAGATGAAATGAAAAAAGAAATAAATAGGTGTATAAAAAGAATTATTTATGCAGTTCTTATTTTCTTTATACCATCTATAATAGGGTTATCTATGAATTTGATAGGTCAAGGAAATTATAAGGTGGCTGCATGTTGGAATGAAGCTACGTATACTAATGTTACAAAAGCTAAGTCAATAAAAGAAATTAATACTATTAAAAATAGTGTTGAATATACTGATAAATCGCTAGCTTTATATATAGAAAAATTTGAAGAGGATATTGATAGTGAAGATATTAAAAAAACTGAACAGTTAAAGAAAGATTTAGATATCGCATATAGTAATCTAGATGTTGAAAAGGCTACACTTTTAAGAAAAGAATTTAATGCAAAAGTAGAAGAAATAAGAAATGATTTAAAGAAAAAACAATGGGAAGAAATAGAAGAGAAAATGCCTGAGATTGTTGAGATTGTAGGTAGTGGTGTCAGCAGCAATGGTATGCAGTTAGTAATGGCATATGAAGGTAATGAAGGATACTGTGATGGTAATAAAACAATGTATTCTGCAAAAAATATTGGTGATGGAACAATTACTGCAGGATATGGTGTTACTAATTATGATCAAGCACTAGCTATATCATTAGGTTTTGGTAATTACTTTCCTATGAAAAGTGGAGATTGTGTACCTGTTTCAGTACTTGATACAATTTTTGCAAAAGACTATGCATCACGATCAGATATGGTTAGACAAGAACTTGCTAAATATAATTTAACATGGCAACAATATCAAATTGATGCAGTTGTAAGTTTAGCTTATAACTGTGGAGATTCTTATATATCTAGGCTTGTCAAGGCTTACAAAGATGGCGGTAATCAAGGTATTTGGAATAATGGATTTAATAAATGTACAAGGGCATCTAATGGTAATCCAATCTTCAATGAAGGTTTAATGAATAGAAGGAAAAGTGAATATAACTTATTCACAACAGGAAATTATAATAAAGGATTTTAAGTGGTGAAAAGTATGAAAAAAGTGTTAATAATTTTAATGGTATGTTTTATTGTGTGTTCTTGTGGAAATAAAAAAGAAGAAGATAGTAAATTAATAAGTGGAAAAGATGCAAAGATAGAAGTAATAAACAACAGCGCTATTCTAGTTGATGTTAGAGAAAAAAGTGAATACGAAGAAAATCATATTTCAGGTGCATTATCAATTCCGTTAGGAAATTTGGACAAAATAAAAGAAGAAATACCAAGTAAGGATAAAGTAATAATTGTATATTGTGCGAGTGGTACTAGAAGCAAGAAGGCAAAAGAAAAATTATTAGACATGGGATATAAAAAAGTATATGATTTAGGTTCTATGGTAAATTGGTATGAATAGGAGTGAGATAAATGGAAAAAATATATATTTTCGGTCATAAAAAACCTGACACAGATGCAGTAACATCTGCTATTTCATTGTCATATTTAAAAAATCAATTAGGTTTTAATACAGAACCATATATATTAGGTAATATAAATAATGAAACTAAATATGTCCTAAAATATTTTAATATAAATAAACCAAAATATTTAAATGATGTAAAATTACAAATAAAAGATATAAATTATAATAAAAATTATTATTTACCAGAAGATGCTACTATATATGATGCATATTCATATATGGAAAAAAATAAAATAAGTGGACTCCCAATCGTAAATGTTGATAACACTTTATCCGGCATGATCACTTTAAAAGATATCACAAAAGAAATAATAGATAATATAATGCGAGATTTAAATACATCATATAATAATATACTTAAAACCATTAATGGACAAACTATATTAAAATTTAATGATGACTTAAAAGGTAATATTTTAATTGCGACATATAAAAGTGAATCATTTATAAAAAATATAAATTTAGATTCAAATTCTATATTAATTGTCGGTGATAGATATAGTATTATGGATTATGCAATAGAATCAAAAGTAAAACTAATAATTATAACTGGAAATAATAATATTGCAGATGATTTATTAGAAAAAGCTAAAATAAATAAAGTAAATATAATTAGAACAAGTTATGATACATTTAATGTTGCTAAGTTAATAGAATTATCAAGTTATATATCAACAATTATAAATGCTAATTCATATACTTGTTTTGATGAAAATGATTTTGTTAATAATTTTATAGAAATATCTGATAAACTTAAATATACAAATTACCCTATAATAAATAAAAAGGGTAAATGTTTAGGATTATTAAGAATTAATGATATATCAGATAAAACAAGAAAAAAAGTTATATTAGTTGATCATAATGACCATTTACAAAGTGTAGATGGATTAGAAGAAGCAGAAATAATAGAAGTTATAGATCATCATAATATTGGTAATATCAATACACCTAATCCAATTAATTTTAGAGCTATGTCAGTAGGTTCTACCAATACGATTATTTATTATTTATTTAAGGAAAATAATGTAGAAATTCCAAAAGATATAGCTGGTTTAATGATTTCTGGAATTATCTCTGATACATTATTATTCAATTCACCAACAACTACCTCTTTAGATAAAGAAGTAGCTACTGAACTTTCTAAAATTGCTCAAATAGATATTAATACATACGGAATGGATATGTTAAG
>CANRCS010000121.1 GCA_947629195.1 uncultured Bacilli bacterium
ATTGTTAAATGGTTTAACAACGAAAAAGGTTATGGTTTTATTCAATATAAAGAAGATCATGATATCTTTGTTCACTATTCAATGATCCAGGCTGATGGTTACAAATCACTAAGTGAAGGTGACGTTGTTAAATTTGAATTGATAGAAACAGACAAAGGTCTGCAAGCAATAAAAGTAAATAAGCTAGACATTAAAACTACTGTATAACAGTGGTTTTTAATTTTATTTTTTGCATTTTTATTGCACTTAAATATTATCCCATGATATAATTTTAATAGAAAGGATGATACTATATGAAATTGAATATTAGAGGAGATAAAGTTTTACTTACTGATAGTATTAAAGATTACATCGATACTAAAATGGCACGTATTGATAAATATTTTGCAGAACCAAACATTACTGCAAATATAGTAGTTAGACTTAAAAACCGTGACCAAATTATCGAAGTAACAATTCCAACAAAATCTTTTACTTTAAGATCAGAAGAATCAAACAGTGATTTATATGCAGCAATTGATTTAGTAGTCGATAAAATAGAAAGACAAATAAGAAAAAACAAAACAAGAATTGAAAAGAAACTTCGTAAAGAACCAAGTAAAGATTTTTATTATGACTTCATACCAGAAACTGATGATGAAGATGATAAGAATGTAATTGTAAAAAGAAAAAAACTTGATATGAAGCCAATGAATGAAGAAGAAGCAATTCTTCAAATGAATTTATTGGGACATGAATTCTTTATTTTTGATAATGTAGATACAGGAAACATTTCATTAATATATAAAAGGAAAGATAATAATTACGGAATTATCGAAGTAGATTAAAAAATTAAAGAAAAAATATATATTCTCTATGAATATATATTTTTTTTTGATAAAATATATTTATATGCATTAAATAAGGAGATGACATAAATGAACCCTATAAAAAGTTTATTTGATCATGAATATAAACAATTAAAGACATTTGAAAAAATAGCTGACAAAATTGAAGAGTTAGATGAAGAATATCAAAAATTAAGTGATGAAGAATTAAAAGGAAAAACTTCTGAATTTAAAGAAAGACTAGCAAATGGTGAAAGTTTAGATGATATCATTGTTGAAACATTTGCGACTGTGCGTGAAGCAGCATATCGTGTTATTGGTGAAAAACCATTTTATGTACAATTATTAGGTGGGCTTGCTATTCACTATGGTAATATCGCTGAAATGAAAACTGGTGAAGGAAAAACATTAACATCAGTATTACCTGCATACACTAATGCACTAACAGGTGAAGGTGTACATATAATTACAGTCAATGAATACTTAGCAGATAGAGATGCCAATTGGATGGGAAGTATCTTTAAATTTTTAGGACTTAGTGTTGGTATTAATTTAAGAGATTTAACTCCTAGAGAAAAAAAGGAAGTATATGCATGTGATATTACATATACAACTAATAATGAACTTGGATTTGACTACTTAAGAGATAACATGGTAGTTAAAAAAGAAGAAAGAGTTAATAGAGGATATAACTTTGCTATCATAGATGAAGTTGACTCAGTTTTAATTGATGAAGCAAGAACTCCACTTATTATTTCTGGTGGACAAATATCTTCTGCAAATTTATATGTACAAGCAGATAACTTTGTTAAAAGTCTTAAAGAAAATGAAGATTATACAATAGATGAAAAAACGAAAACAGCTAACTTAACAGATTTAGGTAGTGAAAAAGCAGAAAAATCATTTAAAGTTGATAATTTATATGATTTATCTAACACATCACTTGTTCATCATATTAATCAAGCCCTAAAAGCAAATTATACAATGAAAAATGATGTTGATTATGTTGTTCAAGAAGGAGAAGTAGTAATAGTTGACCAATTTACAGGTCGTCTAATGAAAGGTAGAGCTTTCTCTGAAGGATTACATCAAGCAATAGAAGCAAAAGAAGGTGTAGAAATTCAAAAAGAAACCAAAACTTTAGCAACTATTACCTTCCAAAATTTATTTAGAATGTATAAAAAACTTGCTGGTATGACAGGTACAGCAAAAACTGAAGAAGAAGAATTTAGAAACATATATAATATGTATGTAATTCAAATTCCTACAAATAGAGAAGTAATAAGAGAAGACTTACCAGATTTAGTATATCCTACTCAAAAAGGAAAATTTAAAGCGATAATTAGAGTAATAGAAGAAAAACATAAAATGGGACAACCAATATTAGTAGGTACCATTGCAATTGAAACTAATGAATTAATTAGTGAAATGTTAAGAAAAAAAGGAATTAAACACGAAGTTTTAAATGCAAAAAACCATGCAAGAGAAGCCGAAATAATTGCTAAAGCAGGACAAAAAGGTGCCGTAACTATTGCTACTAATATGGCAGGACGTGGAACTGACATTAAATTAGGTGAAGGTGTTAAAGAATTAGGCGGTTTATGTGTTATAGGTACAGAAAGACATGAATCAAGACGTATAGACAACCAATTAAGAGGTCGTTCTGGACGTCAAGGAGACCCAGGATATTCACAATTTTTCGTATCTATGGAAGATGATTTAATGGTTAGATTCGGAACAGATAGAATTAAAAATATGATGCAATCCCTAGGAATAGAAGAAGACCAAGCAATTAGAAGTAAAATGTTTACTAAATCTATAGAAACTGCCCAAAAAAGAGTTGAGGGTAATAACTTTGATATAAGAAAACAACTTTTACAATACGATGATGTTATGAATCAACAAAGAGAAATAATATATGATAAGCGTAATGAAATTATCGATAATGATTCAATACATGAAGATATTTTAGAAACGATTAAAAATTATATTTCTGATTTAGTTAATTCACACATTATGCCTGAAGGATATTTGACAGAACATGATTATAGCGAAATTGTAGAAGCAGTTAATACAAATCTAACTAAAGATAAAAGTATGAATATAAAGCAAATACAAGAAAAAGAACCAGAAGAAGCAATAGATATTATTTATAAATTTGTTATTGATGAATATGAACAAAAAATTAGTACATTACCTAAAGAATTGACAAATGAATTTGAAAAAGCAATAAGTTTAAGAGTTGTAGATACATATTGGATGGAACATATCAGTACACTTGCTCAATTAAGAGAAGGAATTGGTCTTAGAGGATATGCACAAACAAATCCATTACAAGCATATACAGTTGAAGGTTTTGAACTTTTTGACCAAATGATGCAAAAAATTGATAGGGATACTTCTATTTACCTATTAAAAGCAGAAATAAGACAAAATGTAGAAAGAAAAGAAGTTGCTAAAGGTCCAAAACATACTAATGAAGATAAATC
>CANRCS010000122.1 GCA_947629195.1 uncultured Bacilli bacterium
TTTTTATAATTTTCAAGTGCTTTTTTTAAATTACTCCAAGATAGTAATGCACATTTTTTTCTATTTGGTTGTTTATATATTTCATCATATACATTAGCTTCTTCTAAAATATTACTATCATATTCTTTTTCATCAATCATATTTTCATAATTATTGATTATATTTAACGCTTCATCAACAGTTTTGTTGATAAGTGTTTTTATCATTATTGATGCAGAAGATGTAGATATAACACAAGCTTCTCCATCAAATCTTATGTCTTTTATAATGTTATCTTCTATTTTTATCATAAAATCCAATTCATCAATACAACTTTCATTATTTGCATTAATTTTTATATACCCTTCATCATCAATTAAACCTCTATTCATAGGATTTTGATAATTGTCTAACATTATTGTTCTTCTTAAATTTGGATCCATTATAAAATTTGATTATAAAGGGTATCACTATTTTTTAATAAATGAATTAATTTATCTATTTCTTCTTTTGTATTATAGAAATATAAACTTACTCTACATGTATTTTTAATATCAATTTCATCTTTTAATATTTTAGCACAATGACTACCTGCTCTAATACATATATTATAATCATTCAAGTAGATTGCAGTATCTTGACTAAATACATTTTTAATATTAAATGCTACTATACCACTTTCACTATTTTCATTATATATTTCTATATTATCTAAATTCTTTAATTTCATAACTAAATACTCTCTTAATTTAGATTCATATTCATGTATTTTATCTAAATCTAATATTTTCAAATAATCACATGCTGCACCTAATCCAATTGCGCCTGCAATATTTGGTGTTCCAGCTTCTAACCTTTGTGGCAAACTTTTATACTCTACTTCTCCTGTTGATAGAAACGTTGTATTCATTCCACCACCTAAATAATATGGTTCTATTTTATCTAATAATTCATATTTTCCATATAGTACTCCAATACCTGTTGGTCCACACATTTTATGTCCCGAAAATGCTAGAAAATCACAATCTAAATCTTGGACATCAACCTTGATATGCGGTACGCTTTGTGCACCATCTACAACTACTAATATTCCTAAAGAATGAGCATATTCTGCTATTTCTTTAATAGGTCTTATATCTCCAACAACATTTGTAATATGAGCTAAAGAGATAACTTTAGTTTTTGAGGTAATTGCGTTCTTTACATTTTCTAAACTAACTTTATAATCTTCATCTAAATCAATATATTTTACAACACATTTATTTTTTTTACATAAGTTAAACCAAGGAAGTATATTAGAAGCATGTTCACTTTTAGTAAGTAAAATTTCATCTTTATCTTTTAAATAATTTCCAAAAAATCCTTCTACTACCATATTTAGACTTTCAGTAGTACCACTAGTAAATATTATTTCTTCTAATTTATCAGCATTAATAAATTCCTTAACTTTTTTCCTTGCATTTTCATACATCATATCTGTTTTTAAACTAATATTATAGTCTCCCCTATGTGCATTAGCAGAATAGTTTTGATAATAATCACAAATAGAATCAATAACAATTTGTGGTTTAAAGGTAGTTGCTCCATTATCAAAATAAATAATATTATTCTTTAACATAGGAAATTCTTCCCTAATATCCATTATTTCACCTCCTAAATATATCTTTTTCTAAAAGTATATTTTTTTCATCTTCATTTAAAGATAAATTACCAATTAAAAATCCATTAATAAGTAGTTTTTTAGCATCCTCTAATTTTATACCTCTACTTCTTATATATAATAAATCACTTTCACTAATAGGAGATATTACTGATGAATGTGATGCATTAACATCTTTTTCATCTATTAATAATATTGGTTTTATCATACATTTATTATCTTTTATAGTAATTATTTTACTAGCCTGTGATAAATTACAATTTACACTGTTTTTTGGAACAAATTCTTCTATATCAAAATTAATGTTTTCATTATCTGATACTGCATAAGATTTAACAATACTATTTGTATTAGAATAATTATGATTAATTCTTAATTTCTTTTTTGTTTCTCCTAAACATGAAGAATTATATTCTATTATACTATTTTTACCATTCAAATTAACTAAAGAATTTATTTTTGAATCATTACTATTAAACATACAATTCATAGTTAATTTACTATTTTCATTTTGAACTATATTAAAATCTAGGGAACAATGTTCTAATTTAGAATAGTTAAATATTTTTAATGTCGTATCATTTTTTACTAAAATATTAATCTTAACATTTTCATCTCCTATAATTTCCAAGTAAAGTTTAGAATTAGAAATAGTATTAATACAAATATTTTTTTCATCGAACTCTAACTCTGAGTTTAAATCTAGTTTATTAATTTTACCATTAACTATACTTATTATATTCATGTTAAATATTTTCCTTTATAATATTTGTACTAATCTTTTCAAAACCTTCTTTTTCTATTTCTAGCGCTAATGAATAATCTCCAGTTTTTACTATGCAGCCATTTTTCATTATATGTACGTAATCTGGTTTTATATATTCTAATATTCTAGGATAATGTGTAATAATAATAAGGGAAGTTTTAGGATTTTCTTTAATATATTCTAATACATTATCACAAACAATTCTTAAACTATCAACATCTAATCCAGAATCAATTTCATCTAGAATTACAAGTTTTGGTTTTAATAATCTCATTTGTAAAATTTCATTTTTCTTTTTTTCTCCACCTGAAAATCCTGCATTTATATTTCTATATAACATATTTTCTTTAAGTTTTAAATCTTTACTTAATTTTTCTATATCATTTGCAAACTTAAATAAATTAATTTGTTTATCACTTCTTGCTTTAATTGCACTTTTTAAAAAATCAATGTTATTAACACCTTCAATTTCAGATGGTAATTGATAAGCAACAAATATACCTTTTCTACTTCTTTCATCTACTTCTAGTTTTAATAGGTCTTCATTATAATAGGAAATTTTACCATCATTTATTTTATAGTTTTTATCTCCAATTAAGACTTTTGATAGAGTTGATTTACCAACTCCATTAGGCCCCATTATTACGTGAACTTCACCTTCATTTATATTTAAATTAAAATTTTTTAAAATCTCTTTATCTTCTATACTAACATTAAGTTTTTTTATTTTTAGCATAGAATCACCTCTTCCTTATAGATTTTATCACTTTTTTAATATTTTAACAATTATTTATAGTCTAATATTGTCGTTAGAAATATCAAGGAAGTTTTAAAATATGATTATATTTTGTTAATTCTTTTTTTATTAATTTAGTTATTCCAAAG
>CANRCS010000123.1 GCA_947629195.1 uncultured Bacilli bacterium
GAAATAAAGTTTTAATAAATTATTACTTTTTAAATTTTATGTTTCAAAAGTAAAATATTATGAAATAATTAGCTTTTTCATATTTTCAGAACAATAAATATTTATATTTTCTAACTTCTCTTTATTGCTCAAAATTTTACTATTCTTCTTAAATATGTGTCTTAATTTGTCATAATTACCATTTATACTATCATGACTAGCACTAATCATATCAATTTTTGATACTTTTGTAAGATCCAAATTTATTCCATTTATTTTAGCAAGTAATTCTATAAATATTCTTTGGCTACGTCCATTACCTTCTCTAAAAGGATGTAGTGCATTTATATCTGAAAATAACTCTACTAACTTATCAATAGTTTTATTATTATCATAATTTATGAAATAGTTTTCACTTTTTAATCGGTTAAATATATCAGCTGCATAAGATTCTATATGTTCACTTAAACAAAATAAATCCTTTTTAGCAATATTGCAACTTCTTATATTACCTGCCCATCTATATATATCTTGAAATAAATATTGATGTATTGACTTCAAATAATTAAAATCAAAATCTCCTTTTAAAGGTTTATCATTAAAATTCGATATTCTCAAAGCTACTAGTTCTCTTTCAGCTTTATATAAATCTTTATCATTCGTAATATTAAGCAAATTAATTAAAACATCAGTATTTTTATAACAATAATCAAAAGTTCTTTCATAAGTGTACTTATATTTATTATCCATAAATTCTCCTATATTTTTCTATAATTTTTTGTCTTTCACTATCATATGTAGATTTTCCTATTATACAATTATAAAGTTTTTGTTTTATGTCTTTAGTTAATGGCATTCCTTCTTGAGCCATCGCACCGTCGACTTTTCTTATTTTTTCTTGAATTTCTCTTTCTTTTTGTTTATCATACATAAATATATCTCCTTTTTTATTATAAATTTAATATTGTATTCCCCATACTACTACTTCTTTTGCATCACGACCACATACGACACATTTTTCATCTATATGCTCATGATTATCTAGTATACATCTAGATTTAGTACCTTTAATTTCCTTCATTTTTAGTTCGCAAGCCTCATCTCCACACCACATTGCTTTTACAAATCCAGGTTTAGTATTCATTATTTGTTCTACTTCTTCTAGATTATGACATTCATAGGTTAATTCATCTCTTCTTTTTAATGCACTATTATATAAATTATCTTGTATTTCATTTAATAAATTTCTAACGTACGATTTAATATCAATATCTAAAGATTCTACTAACTTTTCTCTTGTATCACGTCTAGCAATTGTAATTTTATTATCATTTATATCTCTTATACCAATTTCTATACGTACTGGAATACCATTTACTTCTGCTTCTGCAAATTTAAATCCAGGTGATTTCTCACTATTATCAACATAATATGTTATACCCTCTTCATCTAGTTGTTTTTTAATTTCATTTACTTTATTAATTACTTTTTCATCATTTCCAATTGGAATAATTGCTACTTGAGTAGGAGCAATTTTAGGTGGTAATACCAATCCATTATCATCACTATGAACCATTATTAAAGCCCCTATCATTCTAGTTGTAGTACCCCAAGATGTTTGATATCCATACTCATATTCATTATTCCTGTTTAAAAATTTAATATCGTATGCCTTAGAAAATCTTTGCCCAAAATAATGACTTGTTGCAGATTGTAATGAAACACCATTATACATTAATGCTTCAACAGTAAGTGTATATTCTGCTCCTGCAAACTTTTCTTTTTCAGTTTTTCTACCTGTAATTACAGGAATAGCTAAATAATTTTCATAAAAATCTTTATATACATTTAACATTCTATTAGTTTCTTCTTCTGCTTCAGTTTGAGTTTCGTGTACAGTATGTCCTTCTTGCCATAAAAATTCCCTACTTCTAAGAAAAGGTCTTGTTTCTTTTTCCCATCTAAGAACATTGCACCATTGATTATATTTTATAGGTAAATCACGATATGAAGAAATTATACTACTATAATAATCACTAAATAATGTTTCAGATGTTGGTCTAATACACATTCTTTCTTCAAGTTCTTTTTGTCCACCTTGTGTAACCCATGCAACTTCTGGAGCAAATCCTTCTATTAAATCACTTTCTTTTTTCATAAGATTTTCTGGTATTAACATAGGCATATAAAGATTTTTATGACCTGTTTTTTTAAACATATCATCAAGTATCTTTTGCATATTTTCCCATATTGCATAACCATTAGGTTCTATTACAATACACCCTTTAACATTTGAATAATTTGCTAAACGTGCTGCTTTTACTACATCTGTATACCATTTAGCAAAGTCTACATCTCTACTTGTTATTGCCTTGTTTTTCATAAATTTCACATCCCTAAAATTAATATATTGATATTGTATCATTTTTTTACCATTTTTCATAGTATTAAAAAAGATACTAATGAAATTTTAGTATCCAAAATTTATAAGTTATCTACAATTTCTGAACTATAAAAATGATATTGACCATTCTCATCCTTATTAAATGTATATTTAACCATAGATAATTTATCATAATAATTAGAAATATCTATTTTAGATTCTAAATTATTAATTTTTTCAATTAATATATTTGAATCAACATCTTTATAAATTCCAGAATCTTTATAATTATTGTCAATTGATGAACCATCATATACAAGTTTATCAATATTTATATATGCAAATTTTTCATATAAAATTATACTTTCCTCATTTTTAAATGCTTTGTATAAACTTCCCAATACATATGAAGTGTTTGGACCACCACAGCCATTAACAACACAACTATATTGATTATTTGTACTATCATATTTATACTCGCACTCACAACTTATTGGATAGAAAGAATCTTTAGAATACGATATATCATTTCCAAATACTTTTTGCATTGCTATATCAAGTTCACTAATGTCAAAATATCGAATCATGTTATCCATATTGTCTGCTGTTTTTTCTTTTATTGCACTATCTGGAATTTGTGTGTATGCCATCCATAATTTTATATCATTATCGATTGTATTAAAATTTACTTTTGGATTTTTATAAAAATACCACTTTTCAAAATAATTGTCTGCTGGAAATTGAACCATATTATATAAACTTTTTATTAAGAAATTTTCCGTTGAAACTTCTGTTTCAGTATTATCTTCTTTATTATTATCTTCTACTTTTT
>CANRCS010000124.1 GCA_947629195.1 uncultured Bacilli bacterium
TTTAAATCCTTTCATTTTATCTTCTGAATAATCAGAAACATTAAAACCACTTTCTTCTAACTGTTTTTTATTTGCATCATCTAATAATTCCATGTCATCTCCAAAATATGTTGTATCAACAGCATATATAATAGAGAAATCCATAGACTTATCTTTTTTAATGTCCATATTGGCATTAAATTTTACACATCCAGTTAATGAAACAATCATCAACCCTAAAATAAAACTTTTTAATACATTTCTTTTCATTTCAATACCTTTAAATATCCTTCCTTATACTATACATAATTTTATAAAATACATATATCTACATATTTTATCATACTAATTATATCACATATTTTTAAATATCAAATACTTTTTTATTAAACTCCGCCAATATTACCATTTAACCTCAAATATATTTTTCTAATCCAATCAACAGGGATAACGGTTGCTGCTAAAAGAGTCATAACTAGAAATTCATTTATTGTAAGACCTGCGGTTCTAAATAGAGAACCACCAAAGTAAATAAGATAAATTTGCACTATTAATACAAATAAGATTATTATAATAAATACTCTATTTTCATATAGATGTGATAATAAATTTAATCTATGAGTTCTCGCATTAAAACAGTTAAAAATTCCCATAAAGATAAACAATCCAAAAAATGCTGTCATCAAATATATATTACTATCAGAACTTCTAAATAAGTTAGTAATAAATGGTACTTTTAAAAATAATATACAAAGTAATGATGAATATATTCCTGTAAATAAAATTTCATCAAACATATATCTATTTATAATTGCTTCATCTTTCTTTTTAGGATATTCTTCCATATATTCTTTTAGAGGTGGTTCAAAAGCAAATGCAAGTCCTGCCAAAGTATCCATTACCATATTTATCCACAACATTTGTATTACAGTAACAGGAGTATCAACTCCAATAAATGGTCCAATTATAGATAAACTTATCGCACAAAAATTAACAGTTAATTGAAAAATAATAAATTTTCTAATACTTTTAAATATAGTTCTTCCAAATAGTATAGCTTTAGAAATAGAATTAAAATTATCATCTAAAATAACTATATCAGATGCTTCTTTTGAAACTTCCGTACCACTTCCCATTGCAAAACCTACATCTGCTTTTTTAAGTGCAGGTGCATCATTTACTCCATCACCTGTCATACCAACAACTAAATTACATTCTTGACTAATTCTAACCAATCTACTCTTATCTTGTGGCAGACTTCTCGCAACAATTCTAAGTCTTGGCAAAATTTTTTTAACTTCTTCATCACTCATCCTATTTAATTCATCACTAGTTAATACAACATCGTTAACACTCTCTATAATTCCAACTTCTCTTCCAATAGATAAAGCAGTATCTTTATTATCACCTGTAATCATTACTGTTTGTATATGAGCATTTTTAACCATTTCAACTCCTTTTATAGCTTCTTTTCTAACTTCATCTTTAATAAATACTAAACCAACTAAAGTAAGATTGCTAAAATTTTCTTCACATCTATTTGAATATGCAACTACTAATACTCTAATTCCCCTTTTAGTCATTGTATTAATATATTCATTTATTTTTCTTTTTGAATATATACAACATTTATCACCATTTTGATTTATATAGCTTGTACAATACGGTAATATTTTTTCTGCTGCTCCCTTAATTAGTCTAGTTTTTCCATTATAATTAATCGTAGCCGTAGAATATTTATTTTTACTATCAAATGGTATTGTATCCATTACTTTATACCCCATATTTGTATTTGTTTTTATAAATGATAAAAGAGCTCTATCAGTAATATTACCACCTATTACTTTAGTTTTAGTTTCATCGTATGTACTTGCATTATTATAAATAAATGACATTTTTACAATATTATGAAGATTTTTATATCTTAAAAGTTCCATTTCATTATTATATTCTTTTAAATCTCCAGTCATAAAACCTACAACTTCTAATTTACCCTTAGTCAAAGTACCAGTCTTATCTGTATATAAAATATTTATACTTCCAGCAGTTTCAATTCCAACTAATTTTCTTACCAAAACATTATTTTTTAACATACGTTTCATATTAGAAGATAAAACTAATGTAATCATCATTGGAAGTCCTTCTGGAACTGCTACTACAATTATAGTAACACTAAGAGTAAGAGCATACAAAATATGTCCAAACATAACAGGAAAATTGGTAATTGTTTCACTAATTCTTGCCATATCAAAATTATTGTTTATAACAACAACAGAAAAAAGGTAAGATAATGATACTAATACCGCACCACAATATCCTATTTTACTAATGATACCTGCTAACTTTCTAAGTCTAATTTTAAGTGGACTATCTGGTTGTTTTTCTTGAATTTCTTGAGCTAATTTTCCATAAAACGTTTTCTCTCCAACTTTAGTTACAAGCATTGTTGCTTCTCCAGAATATACTACAGTACCACGATATATATTATTTTTATCAGTTATATTTTTACTATATATATTAATTGCTTCTTTATATGCTTCTTTTGTCTCACCATTTAAAGATGACTCATCAACACTAATATTTCCATGAACAATAACACCATCAGCAGGTATTTTATCACCTGAAGATAATATAACAATATCACCACATACAATATCATCAATATTTACTTCAATTATTTTTCCATTTCTTCTTACTCTACATTTTATTTTTGATGACTCTTCTTGTAACTTTTCAAATGCTTTTTCACTTCCATATTCAGATATAGTAGAAATCATAGATGCCAAAAATATAGCAATTACAATTCCTATTGTTTCAAACCAATCAAAATTTCTAAACAAAAATACTGTTTTAATACCAAGAGCAATAAGCAAAATCTTTATAATAGGATCTCCCAATGTTTCTAAAAACAAACGAAAGAATCCCTCCTGCTTTCGTGGATTTATTTTATTAACTCCATATTTTTTTGCATTTTCTATTACTTGTTTATCGTTTAATCCTGATTTAATATTGCTATTATTAAATATATCCCACATAAAAAGCCCTCCTATATTTAAAATATATTAAGGGCTTATCCAATTTAGAATAAACATATTTTTACAAAAAAGATGAAAAGAAAATTATTTTCATCTTTTGTTTATTAAACATTAGGAAATCTATTATTTTTTCTAGTATAGATTAAAATTGATATACCAGAAATTAATATTACAAATA
>CANRCS010000125.1 GCA_947629195.1 uncultured Bacilli bacterium
GACATAATGAACATTTATTATTTATTTGTTATCTAATAACTCTTTTACTTATAGATGATAATATTTCATAGATTCTGAATATTCTTCTTCTATTGCTTTTGTAAAACCACTTCCAAGATTTATATCGTATTCCATTAATATTCCATCATGAATTAAAACATTCTTAAATGGTATAATTGATGTTATAGTAGGTTGTGGTAAATCTTGATATGAAATAATGTTATCTATATTATCATTTACTCCTTTAATCATATATACTCTATCATTATTTAAAATCCCTGTATATTCACTTTCATATTTAGCGATAATTATTAAATCTCTAAATCCTTTTTTAAAATTGTTTGCTATATCTAATTCTTCTTTGTTAAATTTATATGGATTAGCCATACAAAATTCAGGTACAATAGTATCTTTATTTTCCCAAAAACATTCTATTATTTCTTGTAATTCATATGGGTTAATATTAGATTTATTATATATTTTCATATTCTTTTTAATTTTATATTTATTATTAGTAAATTCTAATAATCCCAAATAGATTTTATAAAAGAGTTTAGCATCTTTTCTAGATAAACATGCATTTTGTTGTTTAGTATAATTTTGTTGTTTTTCAAGCATAATCTTTTGATTTTCTATTTCTAATTCTTTTACTTGATTAGGTGAAAATCCATTTAATGCACCAGATGGCATTTCATCCATTGCTTCATCTAAGATTTTAAAAAATTTATTTAAATCATAATTTTTTAAATTTGGAACATTTTGAATGCTTTCTTTTAAAGATTCCCTTTCTGTATTTAACAATGCATATTCTTTAATAATATCAAGAGCTTTAGTCCAAAAGAATGGCAATTTTTTTATTTCATCTAAAAGTTTCTTTATTTTTTTATTATTAATATCAAAATCATTATAGAAAAGTGTTTTACATAATTTTGTATCTATTGGTAAAATATCCATTACACCTTGTATACTTCTTTCTTCATATAATTCTTCTTCTAAATAAAAATAGTCTTGATATATAGCAATTGGAATGCTAAGTTCAATTAATTCAATATCTTCATCATATACAAGAACATAGTAATTAAATACTTTATTCTTATACATATGAGCTAAAATAACCTTTTCTTTTATACCTGACAAAGCAGATATATAAGCAACAATAGAATCAAGTGGAGTTGAACCTAACATTTTACAGTAACCAACTAATGTTTCATTTAATTTATCTAAACTTTTAGCAATCTTCCAATCAACATTTTTTATAGCTTCTTTTACTTTATCTATTATTTCATCTGGTATAAATGCTCTTTCTTGATAATCCCATTCAACTAGAAATTTATTATGTAATGTTTTTCTTTCCCATTCATATTTATCTGATAATAGTTCTTCCATATCACTTTTGTTATCAAGTAACATTTTTAGATATTTCAACTCTCTTGTAGTACAAATACTTATAATATTTTTATAATTATCATAAATTTTATATACACTTTCTACCATTTTCTTTTTTGAAATTTTATCATAATCTTTTATCTTATCAACTATTCTAGAATAATGTTCATAAATATATTCTTTTCTATACCAATTTATTCTTTCAAACATTTTACTTGTTCTCATATTACCACCTTACTACTATTAAAAATCAAACATATCATAATATAATTCGTTCTCATATGCTTCCATTGAATCTAAAAATTTATCCATATTTTCTTTTATTAATTCACATAATATTTTATAATGATCTTTTTTTATATAATCTTTTTCACTCATGTATTGATAAAATTTCTTTATACTTGCAGCTGTTTCTTTAATAGAATTTTTTGAAGACCAAGCACACTTTTCAATAAACCAATCGCCCAAAAATGAACAGACACCCGTTATACCGTTTTCTGGCCTGATAATAGTATAATAATTCAAATAATCATTAATATATAAGTCTGCATTGTTTAAATGTTTTCTAATAGTCCTTTCAGATAAATTATGTTCATTTAACCAATTTTCAAATTCCTTAAGAAACTTTTCATTCCTTTCTAAATTTTTTTTAATTTCTACTTCATAATCCACGATTTACATCTCCTTTTTTAAATATTTCTATAAATAGTATACACTATAACATTTTAAAAACCAATAATTTTAGATTAAAAATGCATAAGTATTACACTTATGCATTTTTAATCATCAATAATATAATTTTTTCCTTTAAAAGTATCATATAAATCTAAATTATTAAAATTTTGTTGACGTAATGCTTCAAATACCATAATTGCAACTGTATTAGATAGATTTAGGGCTCTTATTTTATTATTTGTTGGTATTCTTAAACAATTTTCAAAATTATCTTTTAATATTTCTTTAGGAATACCTGTACTTTCACGTCCAAATATAAAGTATATATTTTCATTAGAATTAGAATAATCAAAATCTGAATATTTTTTATTACCATATCTTGTTAAATAATAAAATGTTCCATTATTTTTTTCTAAAAATTCTTCATAATTTTCATAAACAACATAATTACATTTATCAATATAATTTGCTCCACTACGTTTAACACTTTTTTCATCTAGTGAAAATCCTAAGGGTTTTATTAAATGTAATTTAGCATCTACTCCTGCACAAGTTCTCATTATATTTCCTGTATTCATAGGAATTTCTGGTTGATATAATACAATGTTAATCATTTTTTATATTCATACTCCTCTAATAGTTGATCTATTAAATCATCTGTAATTATATTTTCTTCTGTACTATTTAATATATCAGTTATTTTTGAATTTCTAAGTATTGCAATACTAGGTAAAATAACTTCGTTACTTAAATTTTCGACATTATATTTAGATGTTATTTTACTTATATTGTCTTCATTTTCTATATTAAAGAATACTACTTGATCTAATAATTCATTTTCTTTAATAACTTTATAAAAGTTTTTTTCAAATTGTATACATTTTTCACAATTTGTTTTTCCTATATATATAATTTTATCAGGATTTTCTAATACGTAATTATCAAACTCATCATATTTTATTTCATTTATATATTTAGAAATATATGAGTTTTCAAGTTCATTTTGTTTGTATGCTTTATACCATTCAGTTGCATAAATTACTGCTATTATTGTAAAAGCTACTATTGCAGCATAAATAATATAATTTTTTCTTGGTATTTTCTTTTCCTTTTTCA
>CANRCS010000126.1 GCA_947629195.1 uncultured Bacilli bacterium
GATAGAGAAAATAATAAACAAACTGGTATTAATAATAATTATATTGCTTTAGGTGTAATATTATTAGGTGGAATAGGATTATTCATTTACTCAAGAAAACAAAATAAATTCCCACAAGCTTAATAAATATAATAGCTAATTAAAGTGAAATCTACATGGTTTCGCTTTTTAGTTTGTAATTTATTTTGACTTATATTAATAATTTATAGTATAATTAGTACATATTAGAAAGAAGGATTATAATGAAAATATTATCAGTTAATGCAGGTAGTTCATCTCTTAAATTTCAAGCTTATGAAATGCCTGAAGAAAAAGTATTAATATCAGGGGTATTTGAAAGAATAGGAATAAACAATAGTTTTTATACTATAAAAATAAATGGTGAAAAAATCAAAACAGAAACAGTATTAAATAATCATGAAGATGCTGTTAAGATTTTAGCTCAAGAATTAATAAAAAATAATGTTGTTTCTGATTTAAAAGAAATAGAAGGTGTTGGACATCGTGTTGTTCATGGTGGAGAAGATTACGCTGATTCAGTTATAATTAATGATGATGTATTAAATACAATAGAAGAGTTATCAGATTTAGCTCCTCTTCATAACCCAGCTAATTTAATTGGGATTAGAGCATTTATGAAAGAAATACCAAGCGCTACTCAAGTTGCATGTTTTGATACTGCTTTCCATCAAACTATAAATAAAGAAAGATATTTATACGCCCTACCTAATGAATGGCATGATAAATATGGAGTTCGTAAATATGGATTTCATGGTATGAGTCATAGATACGTATCTAATAAGGTTTCTGAATTAATAGGAAAAGAAAATTCTAAAATAATAGTATGCCATCTAGGAAATGGTGGAAGTATAAGTGCAGTCAAAGATGGTAAATGTATCGATACTTCTATGGGATTTACTCCTAATGCTGGAATAGTTATGGGTTCACGTTCTGGAGATATTGATTATAGTATTATTCCATATATAATGAAAAAAACTGGTATGAATATAGATGACGTTGATACAACTTTAAATAAAAAAAGTGGAGTATTAGGTATAAGTGAAGTTAGTAGCGATTTTAGAGACGTAGAAGCAAAATACGATGAAAATGATGAAAAATCAATTATGGCAATTAATTTATTTGTAAATTCCGTAGTAGGATATATTTCAAAATATTATGTTGAATTAGGTGGTGTAGATGCAATTGCATTTACAGCAGGTGTTGGTGAAAACTCTGATTTTGTTAGAAAAATGATATTAGAAAAATTAGAATGTTTAGGCATAAAAATAAATGAAGAAGTAAATAGAAGTATGAGACTTGGAAAAGAAGGAATTATCTCAGATGATACTTCAAGTGTTGCCTGTTATGTTATTCCAACAGATGAAGAAGTAATGATTGCACGTGATACATATAATTTAGTTAAATAAGAGGCATTATGAATATTTATAAAGAAATATATAAAACTATTAAAAGTTATGATAGTATCGTTTTAGCTCGTCATGTTGGAGCAGATCCTGATGCAATGGCAAGCTGTTTGGCATTAAAGCAAATAATTCTAAATACATTTCCTAAAAAAAATGTATATGCAGTAGGTGTTTCAACATCTAAATTTAAATATATGGGTAATTTAGATAAAGTAACTGATGAAATAATTGAAAATTCTTTAGTTATTATACTAGATACTCCAGATAAAAAAAGAGTAGATATTGATAATTTTGATAACTACAAATATTCTATAAAAATAGATCATCATCCATTTGTAGAAAAATTTTGTGATTTAGAGTATTATGATGAAAATGCTTCCAGCACTTGTGAAATAATATTAGATATGGTTTTTAATACAAAATTAGTACTAGATAAAAGAAGTGGAGAGTTATTATTTCAAGGAGTAATTTCTGATACAAATAGATTAACAACTATAAATACATCTTATAAAACTTTTGATTTAATACATAAACTAATTAAAGATACCAATATTGATTTTACAAACCTTTATGAACAATTATATTTAAGACCTTTAGCAGAAGTTAGATTACAGGGATATATTGCTCAAAACTTAATAGTAACAGAAAATGGACTTGGATATATAAAATTAACAGATAAAATAATTAAAGATTTTAAAGTAGATTCTTCTAGTTCTGGAAATATGATAAACAATTTTAACTATATTGATGATGTTATTGTTTGGGCGTTTATATCAGAAGATGTTAAAAATGACATAATTAAAATTGCAATCCGTTCAAGAGGTCCTGTAATAAATGAAATTGCATCAAAGTATAATGGCGGGGGACATGAAAGAGCATCTGGAGCTAGAGTTAAAAGTTTTGATGAAGCTGATAAACTAATTCAAGAACTAGACAATTTATGTAAAAGATTTAGGAGTGAAACAAATGAAAATAAGTAGTGTTGAAATGAAAATAAGTGCGGTAAGAATAAGTCAATATCCTGAAGATGATTTACCTGAATTTTTACTTGTTGGAAGAAGCAATGTAGGTAAAAGTAGTTTTATTAATACACTAATACACAGAAAAAATTTCGCACGTACTTCTAGTAGACCTGGTAAAACACAAACACTTAATTTTTACTTAGTTAATGAAAACTTTTACTTAGTTGATGTTCCAGGTTATGGATATGCATTAACAAGTAAAAAAACACAAGAAAAATTTGGTAAAATGATAGAAGATTATTTAGCTAATCGTGAAAATTTAAAACATGTATTTATGTTAGTTGATTTTAGACATAAACCAACTAAAGATGACGTTTTAATGTACAATTATTTAAAATATTATCATTTACCTGTTACGATTGTTGCTACTAAAATAGATAAGATTTCTAAAGGACAATGGGAAAAATATAAGAGTATAATTGCTAAAGAATTAGATATAGTTCATGGAGATGATTTAGTTTTATTTTCAAGTGTATCTAAAGATGGAAAAGAAGCTATACAAAACTTTATTGAGAAAAAAATAACAGAATAAAAAATAAAAAAAATTTCAAAAACTACAAATTTTAATAATTTGTGGTTTTTTTAAGCTCTAATTTTAAAAATCTGTTATACAGAAATTAAAAATTTGATTTATATATGTTTAAAATATATTAAATCTGTGATTTTACATGGTATGAAATATGTGATAGTTTATTATGCGAACCA
>CANRCS010000127.1 GCA_947629195.1 uncultured Bacilli bacterium
TAAATATCATATATACTTAAATCATCTTCATCTTTTCCATCTCTTGTAAGTTTTACTTTAAGTCCTAAATTTTCTAAAGATTCTTTTAAATCAATTGCATAATCCAAAGTTATATTTTTTTCATAATATTTTCCATTAATAGCCCCAGAATCTTTACCACCATGACCAGCATCTATTACGATATCATATATTTCATCATCTAAATTAGTTCTTTTAACTTTAAGCTGCATATATTTTTTATTAGTTGATTTATTTTTTCCAAATTCTATTAGTATTTTATTATTTGTATTATTTTTAGTTATAGTATAATATTCAATATTTTTATAATCCGTATTATTTTGAATAGTATAATACTTTTTATTGTCTTTAAATTCCACTCTTAATAATATAAAGTAATTATCTATCTTTATATCATCTAATTTAATACCACCATTAATCTCTTTAGATGTCACAAATGATATTTTATTATCAATAATTTCATAATCTAAATTGTATTCTATCTCATTATCATTAGATTTAAATACAAGTTTTATACTATTTATATTTTCTATATCATCAAGTTTTAAAGAACCTGATATATTTAAATGTTGTCCATATACAAAATATTTATCTAGACTTACTATTTCATTTTCAGTATTATTTAATATTTTATTAATTATTATCTTTTTTTCTTGATAAGATATTGAATAAATAACAAAAACTAATATACATACTATTAAAAATATTAATGGATATAATATTACTTTCTTCATTTTATTCTCCTTTTACAGTTAAATGTTATTTTAAATATTTATTTAACAATACTGAAATATTCAATGTAAATTACAAATTCATTATTTTGCTTCTATTTTCTTTTAATGATTTTTTAGGTGTTGGTAAATTTTCAGGCATCGTACCACCAAGATTTTTAATGGTATCTCTTATAGCTTTACCAACTTTATAATGAGTATTAGTTGCAATTTGTTCATCTGCTTCTTCCTGTTTTTCAAGTAATGCTTCTGTTTGAGTAATTCTAAAAATATTAGCACCTAACTCAACACTACTCATATTATCAAGTATATCTTCCCTATATCTTAATCCTTTTCTTTTGGCAATATCATTTGCAGTTTCACCATTATATAATCCCTTATATCCTGCATTTGTAAATCTATCAAAATTTTTTACACCTTTTTCTCTGGCAATTTTATAAAGAATTTTATTTCCATCCTTTGTTTGCTTACGCCTATATAGTCTTTTTTCATCTTCAGATAATTTACTGTATTCTTCTTCAGATAACTCCATTTTTCTGGTTTGTACAGCGAAATAAGTTTGGCCTAATGCCACTGCTTTAAATTTAGGATTTGCATTTTGTACAATTAAATAACAAGCATATCTACTAAGTTTATAATCAATTATAGTCTTCGTTGCAACCCCTGCTTTTACGATTTTGGGGTAAACCCCAAAATGGGGATTTATAGAGTTGTTGCTTTGAGAACAAGCAATTTGTGCCTTTTCAATAACTGCTGAAAATAATCTCCATTCTTTATAACCAAGCACTGTTTGTAATTCTCTAGCACACCAATATTCATTACCATATTCATTAATGTGTTTTATACTTTCAAATGTTGTTTCATTGTATTCTTTAATTTGATTCATTATTTGTCCCCCTCATTTTTAATACACATTAATTATACCGTATATATGTTCTGTTGTCAAGAAGTGTACATATTATTTTTTTAATTATTAGACTAATTGAATATAATAGTTACTACCTTCATTTTACAAGTGTAATATTATTTTTAAGTAAATTATTTAATTCAACTGCATATTCCACAGGAAGTTCATCTCTAAAATTACCGATAAATCCCATAAGCATAAGTTCAGTTGCTTCTTCTTCATTAAGTCCTCTACTCATTAAATAAAATAATTTATTCTCATCTAGTTTTGATACACTAGCTTCATGTTCTATATAACTTGTAGAATTTTTGTTTATATTTTTAGGGAAAGTGTCACTTTTAGATAATTTATCCATTATAAGTGAATCACATTTTACATTCGCCTTTGAATTTGATGCACTTTCCTTAATTTCTACACTACCTCTATAATCTGCTTCTCCACCATTATTTGATATACTTTTAGAAACAATCTCACTACGTGTATTTTTTCCAATATGTATCATTTTTGCCCCTGTATCTTGTATTTGATTTTCATGTGCCATACCAATAGTTATACATCTTCCAATAGAATTATCACCCTTTAGGACACAACATGGATATTTCATAGTAACCTTACTACCAATATTACCATCTATCCACTCCATCATTCCACCTTCATCAACTATTGCACGTTTAGTAACTAAGTTGTATACATCATCACTCCAATTTTGAATTGTAGTATATCTACATTTAGAATTTTTACCAACATATATCTCAACAACAGCTGCGTGTAATGCATCAGTACTATAAACAGGGGCAGTACATCCCTCGATATAATGAAGTTCACTATTATCATCAACAACAATTATTGTTCTTTCAAATTGACCCATATTTTCTGAATTAATTCTAAAATAACTTTGTAATGGTCTATCTAATTTTGTATTTTTAGGTATATAAATAAATGTACCACCACTAAATACTGCACCATTTAATGCAGTAAATTTATTTTCCTTATAATTAACAAGTTTATTAAAATATTTTTTAAATAATTCAGGATATTCTCTAATCGCACTATCAGTATCCAAAAAAATAATTCCCTTTTCTTTTACATAGTCAAGCATATTATGATATATTACTTCACTTTCATATTGAGTAGATACACCACCTAAATAATCTTTTTCTGCCTTTATAATTCCAATGTCATCAAAAGTATCTTTAATATTTGTATCTACATTATCCCAATTATCATAAACTTTATCATTAATCTTTTTATAATAATTTATTTTATCAAAATCTAGATTTATATCAGGCCCAAAAGAAGGCATATCAATTTCATAAAATGCCTTTAAAGATTTTACCCTAAAATCTCTTATCCACTCTGGTTCTCTTTTTATTTTAGATATATTTATAACTAATTCTTCATTTAATGTTTTATCTTTTAATGTTTCCATTTTATTCACCGGCTTTACAAATAAATTATACTAAAAAATAGATATAAAAAAAAGAGAATG
>CANRCS010000128.1 GCA_947629195.1 uncultured Bacilli bacterium
TTCATCATTCATATTTTTATCCCTTCTTTCTTCAAATTTTTTGTATATGAACTAATTGAATATTTTAATTCACTATCTGATATTGAAAAATGATTCATAAGTTCATTAAAAGATATATCACCTAAAGAAATTAATTCATTAATTGCCTTAGTTATTACATCAATATCATTACCATATTTATAATTAAATGATATAGAAAATAATACTCCAATCATATATTTATAGTCGATATATAAATTATACAATGGTTCATCTTTTAAAATATTAATACAAGATTGTATATGTTTTTTTAAACATTTTAAATCAATTGTAGTATTTATCTCATATGAATATTGCGCTAAAATTGACATAATTTCATTATTAATAAGTAATTTATCTTTTTTATCTTTTTTAAAACTATATCCATGTGTCATTTCATGAATAATATTAGAATAATAATTTTTTCCATTGTTTCCAATTAAATATAGGTAATAATCACTATATCTATTTACTATTGTAAATGCAAAGTCATAATCATTTATCCTTATTATATTTTTTTGCTCATTTGTAAGAAATTTTGTGTATTCATTTTGAGTGTTCTTAATATATTTTTTTAAAGAAATAAAATTATGTCTTTCTAAATCTTTAAAATTATTTATAGAATAATAAAGTTCATATATTAATGAGTTTACCGATTTAATTATTTTATATGATTTATCATCATTATAATAAAAATTATTAAAACTTTTCTTTTCATTATTTATGTTAATATCCCTTTGTTTTTGTATATTTTCCATCATTTTTTTAGGAGCACTATTTAAATATAATAATATTTCTTCAAAAATGAGAGTATCCATTTTATAATCATCAATATTATATAAAAGACAAATAATATATGCATATATTATCTTTGATTTTTGATTTTTTTCATTTAAAAACTTTTTATATATTTCACATATTTTTCTTTCAATATTATCCATAATATCACATCTTTATATAATTAAAATCTATTTCATCATAAGTTTTAATGCTTCTTTTACTTGATTTCCAATTTCCAACTCAGTATTTACATGTGGTAAAACTTTTTTAATATCAGGCATTTTATAACCCAATCCCAATAATACTTCAGTTAATTCTTCAGTTGTATTATTGGAATTTTCAATTTCACCGACACTCATATTCATTTTTCCTTTTAAATCTAAAATAATTTGTTTCGCTACTTTATCTCCAACTTTAGGAAATTTCTTTAAATATAATAAATTTTCTCTTTCAATAGCATCTACAATACCAGCGACAGATCCAGTAGCAAGCATTGGAAGTGTCATTTTAGGACCAACACCCTTTACGCTCATTAATTTCAAAAATAATTCTTTTTCTTCAAGCGTTTTAAAGCCATATAATGATAATTCATCTTCTTTTACTATTTGATGAATTTGTATTTTATATTCTTCATTTTCTTTAAATGCAAATGGATTTGGAGTATAGATTAAATATCCAATTCCATTATTATCGATTACTATATAATTACTACTTATTTCAGTTACAATTCCTTTAATATACGAATACATTTCATATCAACTCCACTAATTATTATAACATATTTACGTATATCTTTTATATATTTTCACAAAATAAAATAGAAAGGATGATAAAATTGAACATTGATATAAGAAAATATATAAAAGAAAATTTTAAAGATACTACAACTAAAGAAATAAGAGAATCAATAGAAAGTAGTATAAAAGAAAAAGATGAAGTTACTCTACCTGGACTTGGTGTTTTATTTGAAATATTATGGACAAATTCTGAAAATGATTTACAAGAAAAAATATTAGATATAATTAGTAAAAATATCTAATATTTTTTAATATAATTAACAATATATTCCTTATAATTTTTAAATTCTATATCATTAGAGTTTATATTTAATACAAAATTAATTTTACCAAGCAATCTATTTAGATATTCTTCTTCACTATAATTACAATTAATATATTTTAAATGTGAAGATATATTATATTTCTTAATATAATAAATTTCTTGTCTAATATTATTTCTATAAGATTTTGATACCTGCATTTTTTGATTTACAACAATTCCCGTAATGTTTTGTCTCTTTCCCTTTTTTATTATCTTTATCTTTTTTTCATTTATTTCAAATCCTAATTCTTTTAAAAAACTTTTTACTTTATTTTTTACAATTTTCACATCAAAATCTCCTGAAAATGACATATCATCACAATATCTTGTATATGAAATATTATTTTCTTCACACCAAGATCCAATATACTCATCAAATGGTTTCATTACTAAATTTGAAATATATCCACTTGTTGGGCTCCTTGTGGAAGGCAAAAATCAAGGCAACATAAATTTGTTAATAATGTTTGCAATGATTTAGGAAAGTATATATTTTGAAAAGCTCTGTTATAAATCATTTCATATGTTATATTATCAAAAAAGTTTTTAACATCAAGTTTTAAAATTATATTTTTATTAATATGTGGTAAAGCATTATCTTTTATACTTAAATTTTTATGATATGCAGTTGCATATTTTGAAATACTTTCTGTTTCTAAAATATTATGTAATATGTTATTTTGGATATGTTTTAATATAAAATCAGGTTCTGATATTTTTCTATATCCACCATTTCTTTTTGGAATATATCTTTTTATATAATGCTTATTAACATTATTACTTATTGAGTATAATATTTTAAGTTTTTTATTTTTTGATAATTTTTTATTAGATATCAAATTAAAATTAATAATACTATCAATTAATTGTTCTTTACCAAAATATTTCCACATATTAATTACACCTTCAAATATAGAAAAACCAATACTTAAAATTATATTGTATTATGTAGGTGTAATTAAATACATGAAGTGTATTACATCTTACATCTTAAATAATACAATCTAATGTGTTAATCAGTTAATTTCAATAGTGACTCAACTATTGAACTAGAGTAAATCTAGAATAGCTATTGGTTTTTCTATTTGGTATTATAACATATTTTATATAAATATCAATCTATCTTATTTGTAACATAAATTGTTACATATTTTATTTTAAATGAACGATGTCTTATTAAATCTTTTTTCAACTTATTTTCAATTTTAGATATTTCTCT
>CANRCS010000129.1 GCA_947629195.1 uncultured Bacilli bacterium
ATATGGGAGCCGCCTGTATTATTCCCCTTATAGGGGAGTTAGAAAAACCACCGGTTGTCACCGGTGGATTGTTATTTGCTTATAAATTCATTATTATTTCTTTTTGTTTTTCCTTTGGATTGTGCTATTATTTTTTTATCCTCTTATGTTTGTTCTATACTTTCTTTTACCTAAAAGAAAGTATCAAAGAAAATATCAAAAATATGCCTCCGGCGGCTCTCCCGAGAGGCCACTTTCTTTAAAAGAAAGTGGAAAAGAACAGAACTTGACGAAAAATCATTAACTTTTTTTTAATAATATATTATAATTATCTAAGAATAGGATGTGTTAGCTTGGAATATATAATTATAGGATTATTAGTACTCATAGTAATACTAATAACAATTTCATTATTTAAAAATACAAATGAATCAAATATTACCGAAAGATTAGGTAAAATGGAAGTTACTGTTACAAAAGAAATAGGTGATTTTAAATCTAGTCTTTCAAAAGATATAAATAACGATTTTACAAATTTATCAGATAAAATTGATAATAGATTAAATAAAATAAATGATAAAGTAAATGAACGTTTAGATGAAAATTTTGAAAAAACAAATAAAACATTTTCATCTGTATTAGAAAGATTATCTAAAATAGATGAAGCACAAAAGAAAATTGATACACTATCTAGTGATATTGTATCCTTACAAGGAATTTTAACAGATAAAAAAAGTAGAGGAATATTTGGAGAAGTTAATTTAAAACATATTATGTCAAGTGTATTTGGTGAGAGAAATGACATGATTTATAAAATGCAATATACGCTTCCAAATTCAACAATAGTAGATTGTATTTTATATGCTCCAGAACCATTAGGTATAATTGGTATAGACTCAAAATTCCCTTTAGAACACTATCAAATGATGGTAGATAAAAATCTATCACAAACAGAAAGACAAAATGCTGAAAAACAATTTAAAATAGATGTTAAAAAACATATTGATGCCATTAGTAGTAAGTATATTATTGATGGAGTAACATCAAATCAAGCAATAATGTTTTTACCTGCAGAAGCAATATTTGCTGAAATAAGTGCATATCATCAAGATTTAATTGAATACAGTTATAAAAAACGTGTTTGGATTACATCTCCAACAACACTTATAAGTACACTGACTGTAATTCAAGTTATTATTAAAAATATGGAAAGAGACAAATATACATCTATAATTCATCAAGAATTAAACAAATTAGGTGTAGAATTTTCAAGATATAAAGAAAGATGGGACAAACTATCAAGAAGTATACAAACAGTTAATAATGATGTAGAAAATATTCATAAAACAACAGAAAAAATTACAAAAAGATTTAACTCGATAAATCAAGTTGAAGTAGAAAATATGCAAAAAGAAATTGAATGAAACAAAAAAATATGATAGTATTATTTTAGAATTGGAGGATATGGCTATGGAACAAGAACAAACTGCAAAAGAAAGAAATGAAAGAAAATATAAAACAATATTAATAATAATATGGATTATCGCACTAATGATAACACTAATAGGAGCAACTTTTGCTTATTTTATGTTTACTAAGAAAAGTGAACCACAAATAATTATTACTGGAGATTACATTGGTGAAGATCAAGATGACGATGGTAATAGTGGTAGTAGTGATAATAGCGGCAATGATAACAATAGTGGAGGTCAAAATTCTAGTGAATCTGGAGGAACTGCCTCTAACAATAATGGAACTGGAAACCAAGGAGGAAGTGGTGGTGGAAATCAGACAGTTGAACCTACTGAATCCTTAAATATGTCAGTTACTGTTGAGGGAACATCACGTGCTGATAACATAAAACCGACAAAGTGGGACGAGTCCATGGCTAAAAACGAAAGTAATCCAGATATAGCAGTAATTCCATTCAGAGTATCTAGCAATTCTAGAAAAAATGCAGAATATAGAGTAAATATGTCAACATATATTGAAGAAAACGAATTGTTAGAAGGTGGAAGTGCACAAGACATAAAATATCGCGTATACAAAGGCAATAAAGAAATAAGTACTGGAAATTTCCATACAGGAGATTTTGATGTAGAAATCGTAAATGGAATCATGGAAGAAGGTAAAGATTTACTTGATGAATATAAACTATATGTATATATAGATGAAACACATGTGCCACAAAATAGATTACAGTCTATAAGTTTTAGTGTTATATTAACTGGTTATGTCAACCAAAAATAAAGGAGGAAAAACAATGGAAAATAAATCAAGTAATATTCTACTAACAGTAATTGTAATTGCCACATTATTAATTGCTGTAGTTGGAGCAACTTTTGCTTATTTTAGTGCTACTTCTTCATCAACTCCACAAAATGTCAAAACTGGTAAATTAGTTGTAAGCACAACTACTGGTTCTGTGCAAGGTACTAACATAAAACCCGTTGAAGCTAGTGCATTAGATGAACCTTGGGCATCTATTAAAGCAAACGGTGATATTGTTAAAATCCCAATAACTGTCAGTACTAGTGGTACAACTATTACTACCTCAAATGAAGATAAAATAATTGCTGATTTAGATATATACCTAACAGCTGTTAGTGGATTCAATAAAGAAACATACACTAATGGCGAACCATCAGATATAAAATGGAAATTAGTTAAATCTTCTGATGGAAGTGGTACAGAAACAGGTTCATTTAGTAAAACTATATCTGAATATAAATTAACATCAAAAAACTCAATACCTGTTACTAGCGATGTAACAAATTATGAATATACACTATTAGTATATATTGAAAACAAAAGTACTATTCAAGATGATTTACAAAACATGACTTTAAGTGCAACTGTTAGAGCAGATGTCAACCAACGTATTGGATCATAATAAACAACAAAATAAATAGAATTTTTAAATGATGAGTATATTTTATACATTTATATAAATAATAAAAATGAACCTCAAAATGTGTAAAGAAAAAATTATATTTTAAAAAAATGACAAAATGGGGTTGTGTTTGAAAAAAAAATATGATATCTTATAATAGTAGGAGGTAAGAGAAATGGAAAGAGAAAATGGAAACGGTAATAAGGTTTTATTAACAGTAATCG
>CANRCS010000130.1 GCA_947629195.1 uncultured Bacilli bacterium
GCAACTGGGCAGAAACAACAAAAAGTGATGGATTTACAAAATTTCCAGAACAAAAGTATTGGGACAAATACACAGGAAGTAGTTCATATAGTATAACAAGTGAAAACGTAATAAAAGGAGATGCAACGTACGAAACAATGAAGTGGTATTCTGATTACGCTATCTTTGTGCTCTCTAACAGCCCTTGGTTCAATCGTGGAGGTAAGTGCAGCGTTACTTCTATTGCAGGCGTTTTTAGTTCCAGCAACATCAATGGCGTTACCGGTTCCGACTACTCGTTTCGTAGCGTTTTAATTCCATAACCTCTGGTTATGGAATACCCACATCAACCACAAAATCCACAAGAGAAATGAAGACTCCAAGGTATACCAAATCCATTGGTATACCTTGGAGCGATTTTTTGGTGAAGTAGAAACGACTTAAAATTTTATAAATGGTAAAAATAAATATAAAACCTAATTATGCTGGATTAGGTTGTGAATATGAATGTGATTATAGAACAGATAAAAAAATAAAGAAAATGGAATTGAAACTGTTAAAGAAACAAGAAAATATATTATATATTAGATATTTATAATACAATAAGGTTAAAATTATTAGAAAATTATACTGGAATATTTTTAACTTTTAAAATTTTTCCTCATCAATTTACATCTTAAAATATAAATGGTAAAATTATAATGAATAGAAGGTTGAAAGTTATGAGTGATACCAAGAAGAAAAATATAATATTTGTTGTAGGTGGAATAATAGTAATAGGTCTTATTATATTATTATGTGTAATATTGTTTAACAAAAAAAGTTATAATGTATTTTTAGAAATGAATATGCCTAAAGATTCTTATGGATATGTAACTTATACCCCTGGTAATAATTCAGAATTTAATTTATATAAGAATTCATATTTAAATTTAGAATATTCATTTAGTGATAAAAAAGATAGAAATGTTAAATATATTATAGAAAATGAAGATATTGTTACTATAAATAATGATAGACTTACTGCACTGTCTAATGGAATTACTAAAGTTTATGTGATTACTGATGATAAAGTTAAATCAAATGTAATAACAATTCGTGTGGTGGATGAAGATGATTAGTTTATTTAATATACTTTCTAATTTTTGTGATAGTGATGTAGCATATAGAATAGTCCACTTTCTTGGAGTAGTATTTAATATTGCTAAAATTGTAGTTCCTATAATAATTATTTTATATGGTAGTATTGATTTAATAAAGGGAGTAATTAATCCAGATAGTGATAAAAATATTAAACTCTTTATTAAACGTATTATATATGGTGTCTTATTTTTCTTTGTTACTTATATTGTTACTTTTATATTTTCATTTACTAATAATAAATTAGATAACAAGTGTTTAGAAATATTTTTAGAACCTGATAACCCAATTTTAGGAGTAACAGATGTAGTCGAAATTAAAGACAAAAATGAATGTGAAAAATTAGGTGATCCATATATTTGGATAGATGATGATTGTAAAATAGATATATCAAAAGATAAAGTTGGTGAATAAATTATGAAAAAAAAGTTATTATTTATTTTCTTTATTATATTTTTTATATGTATCAATAAAACTTATGCATTACAACTTGGTGATAATGTAGGAGAAGATGGACAAATTGTTGAGTCTATTAATTCAGCAGATATTTTAGTAAAAGGAAATGATACTAAATTAGAAAATTTCATTACAAATAAGTGGAGAACTTATGTTAAACTTAGTGATTTATGTTCAAATAGTTTAGGTATATGTGAAATTGTGTCAACAGATGATAAGGAAATATCACTTACTAAAAAATATGAAAATATGAAAGATGTTTATTATAAGACGCTATATAAATATGAAAATAACTTATATAAATCTATATTATCAGTACCAAATTCATTAGATTTTTCTTTTGGAGAAACGATGACTGCTCCTGATGTAAAGCCATTGAAAATAGATGATGAGTTATATGTACCTATAAGATTTATAACAGAAGCATTAGGTGCAGAAGTAATATATGAGAATAAAGATGCAGAACAAAATGCTAAAATATATATAGATTTTTATAGTAATATGAATCTTGATTTTAATGTAGATTTTTATGATTTATCAACACTTAGAGATGATGACTATACAACTATGGAAATACGTGATTTTGATGAATTAAAAAGAGATGGATGTTATGATATAGTTGCGAATGTGGGAAGTACATATATGCATAATCCTAAATTATTTACTGAAAATGATAATTTTATAAAAATAGATTATAATGATAATGTCCAAACAAATATATGTTTAAAGGATAGCCCAAAAAATAAGAGTATATCATTTGTATTTAATTATAATGGAGTCCCATTAATTTTCAATGTTGATGAGAATAATGAAGAAGCAACAACTATAGATAAATTATATTTAAGTGGAAATATTGATGGTATTTCTAAAGAAAATGAAGTAAAATTAACATCTAAATATATTGGTGAAAAAAGTGATTTTGATAACTTTGCAACGTTAAAATGGCAAGGACATTCTTCACTTGCTTATCAAAAGAAAAATTATACAATCAAATTGTATGAAGATGATGGATATTCTAGTAAATATAAAACGAAAATAAATGGATGGAGTAAAAGAAATAAATATTGTTTAAAAGCAAATTATATTGATTATACTCAATCAAGAAATGTAGTATCTGCAAAATTATGGGGAGAAGTAGTAAATAGTAGAAAAAATTTAAATGAAAATTTAAAAGGATTAACAAATGGTGGAGCAATAGATGGTTATCCAATCGAACTTTATATAAATGATGAATATCAAGGATTATATACATTTAATACATGTAAGGATGAAAATTTGTTTACAGGTGCTAATGAACCACAAGCACTTTATGGCGCTAATCATTTTACTGAAGATATTTGGTTTTCAAATGAAGAAACTCATAGTAACGATGTTGAAAATTTAGAACAATGGGATTTAGAATATTTAATGGATGGTGTTGATGAAAATACAATGAATAATAGCGTCCAAGAAATGGTAGATTTTGTTTATAATAGTAGTAATGAAGAATTTAAA
>CANRCS010000131.1 GCA_947629195.1 uncultured Bacilli bacterium
AATTTCATATAAAATATCATTTTTGATTTTTGAAAAACACATAACAGGTCGTATTCCGATACTACGATGATTTGTATGTCCATAATCATTATAACCAGAGTCATTAATAATATTATTATATTTATTAGTTTTTATCCAATAGTATCCTCTTCTTCTAAGTTGACCATAAAATCCACCAAGTAGTATAGAAAAATCTGTTATTCTTGTTTGTGGTGGTATCTTATTAAATATACTTGATTTATTATTTCCAGAAATTTGTTCATAACTTAATATATCTACTCTATTCATAGTAATTTTACTTCCTTAAAATTAAAAATGTTAATTTCAATTTTGAGAGTATACTTTTGTTTTATTATTATCCATTATTTCTTTTGAAGCTTCTAAAGCTTTATTTGGATTAGCGCATGATACTTTTTGTGATAAGTTAAATAATTTATCAGTTTCATTACCATTTAATGAAACATTTAAATTATAAATATTTTCTTGAACTTCATCAAGATAATCTATCTTATCATCATTATATATTAAGCAATCTAAATTACAATTACAATTTGAAGTTCTCACTTCATCTGCAATAGCAGTAGCTGCCATAGCTTGTAACCTAGCTACATTTTTAGACGCATTAATAAATGAGTAAATGTAACTTATATAAGTAGATGGAATTATTTGAGTACTAGACATAAATGTATATTTTGGAATGTTGTTTTCATCTAAACTACAAACAACTATTAACTTTTGTTCACCATCTTCTCTTATTAAAAATCCATTTTCATATGTTTTAATATTTAATTCACTTGCATTTTCAATTATTTTATTGACTAGAAGACGATTAGAAAGTTTTGGCATTTGGAATGTACCAATATTTGTCCAATCTTCGTTTGATAATGAGAATATATCAATTCCACGTTTTACATATGAAGTTTCATCTTCAAAATTGCGTATTACATTAGGGGTATTATTATTAGAAATTAATTTACCTTTATTTAATAGGATACTTTGGGAAGTTTCATTTTGCTCTTTTTTGGCATCATCCATTGTTGTAAATATACTTTGGTAATAGTCTATTAATTTTTGCATTTCTTGAGATTGAACTTCTAATTTTTTAAATTCACTTGTAAATACTTTTTGTGCGATTAATGAATTTACATCTACTTCTTGTGATTTAGTCTCATTTGTTTTCATACTTGTAATTAAATCATTAAGTTTTTTCGCATTTTCGCCTTTTGAATTTTTTATAATTGATTCAAATGTTGCAATGTCATCTGGAGATTTAAACATATTATTTATTATAGTATTGTAAATAATATATTGTGGTGCATTTGCTCTTTTAGTTAATCTATCTGCATCTTCTAGTGCGATTAACATTTCTGAACATGATGGTAATCTTCCAAATTTATTACTATTATCATATGTATGTTGATACATTAAACCTACAAGATTTAATAATCCTTCATTTACTTTTGATACTCTTTCATCTATTAATACTCTTTTAGCTACCTTATAAAATATCTCAGGTTTCATATAATCAAGTCTAATAATACGCAAACGTCTAGATAATGGTCCTGATAATTCTTCTCTCATATCATTTTTACATAGAATAACTTGAAGATTTGATTTATATTCATCAATTACTTTTAAATCTCCATGTTGTGTTGAATTAATTTTACCAGATTGTAAAAATTGTAATAAGAAAGCATCTGTTTCTTCTCTAGCTTTATCATATTCATCTATGAATAAAATAACTTTTTTACCTTCGTTTACTTTTTTAATAGCTTCTATTAATTTACCAGGTATATTTATTTTATCAATATCACCTTGAACAACTGCACTAATATTTATATCTTCAAATAATTCAGTCTTTCCAGTAGTAGCGTCACATTGATAATCTACCATTTCAACATTTCCATTAAACATATTATCTACAATCTTAGTATAAGTTTTCGCAAATTCAGTTTTACCTGCACCTGGAGGACCCTCTAAACATATTGCATAAATATCTTGTCCAGCATTTATCTTTCCTTCTTCAAACATACATAATGAATTAAAAGTATTATAAATTAATTCATCAGTAGCATAATATCCTAATTTTTCTATCTCTTTTTTTAAATTTTCTATTTCTATCATTTCTATCACCTATCTTTTTTGTAATTTTTTATCTTCATCTGTATAACATAATGTTTCAAATCTATTTTCATTAACTTTAATTAAACCGTTTTGTATGTCATTTATATTACTAACTTTATATGCAAACCCATTGAAATCATCTAAATTATGACTACTGTAATAATCTTCAAAACAGAACCAATAAACTTTTACTTTCTGTGATAATCTACACACTTCATCTCTTGGGTCAAAATCTGAAAATACTACACATTTTTCTGCTTTTTTATCAATTAAGTAATTATCTATATTTTGATTAACAATTTTATATGTAACTCTACTGTCTTTTATTAACTTATCATCGTAAGAATAATAATTTCCTGCATCTTCCAAAATTTCAGCAAGTTCTTTTACATCCATATTTTTATCAACTTTTTCAATTTGAACATTTACTCTTTCATTAAACCCTACTAAAACTTTTACATCTTTCTTTAAAAGTTCTATTGCTATAACTGCTAACATATTTGTATATGAACTCATACTACCTGACATATCAAAATAAAATGATAACGGTACATTTTCATTTTTACCATCTGCATATTTATATCCATATTTATCATTTAATACTTTAGTTAATTGATGAGTTTTTAAATGTATTGCGACATCTTTTACTTCCCATTTATAAAATCCTTTTGACTTTTCTAAAGAATTAGACCTAATATTCAAATTAGTTGTATTTTTACAAAATCTCTGATTTAAAAATTTAGTTATTAAAGTCCTAATTACACTATCTGGTACTTCTGTATATCCATCAGTATCAATCGCATATCCTGGACCTCTATCTCTATTTTCAAATGGTGGTAATTCACTTAATTGATTTAAGA
>CANRCS010000132.1 GCA_947629195.1 uncultured Bacilli bacterium
GAATCATCACAATCTAAATCATATTCATCATCCATATAATCTTCATCAGATAATTGTTCATCCATATAATATATTAAATAATCTAAATTAATTAGTTCTTCTACTTTAGTTTTAGTATTTTTAACTTTAACTTCATTATTTTTAAGTTCATCACTATTTAAAATTATTAATAATTTACTTTTTAATCTATCTGCTTGTTTAAATTGTCCTTTTAAAGTTCTATTTGTATATTCAGTATCAACTCTAAATCCGTTCATTCTAAGAACTTGAGATAATTTGATAGCTTCTTTTTTTTCTTCTTCATTTACATATAAGATAAATGCATCAATTGCATCACTTATAGGTAATATTATTTCTTCTTTTTCTAGTGCTGCAACAAGTCTTCCAATACCACACGCAAATCCTATACCACAAGTTTCTGGACCTCCTAGATTAGATACTAATCCATTATATCTTCCACCACCTGCTAAAACGTTATTAGCTCCAAACCCTTTTATATCTGCTTCTATTTCAAAAACAGTATGATTATAATAATCAAGTCCTCTAACAATATTTGTATCAACTATATATTCTATTTCTAATTCATCTAAATAAGTTTTAAGTTTATTAAATCTATCTAAACTTTCTTCATTTAAATAATCAATCGTTTTAGGAGCATTTTTCATTATATCTAAATCTTTATCTACTTTACAATCTAATATTCTAAGAGGATTAGTTTCTAATCTTTTTTTACAATCATCACATAATTTATTAATATGTGGTTTAAAATAATCAACTAATACATCACGATATTTTTGACGTGAAGAATTATCACCTAAACTGTTAATTTTAACTTTAATTCCTTTTAATCCTAACATTTTAAATATATTTACTGGTATAGAAATTACTTCAGCATCAATTAATGGATCATCACTACCTAAAACTTCTACACCAAATTGTGTAAGTTCTCTATCTCTTCCTGCTTGTGGTCTTTCATATCTATACATAGTTCCATTATAGTAAACTTTTATAGGTTGAGTCGCACTACCATACATTTTATTTTCTATATAACTTCTTACAACTCCTGCTGTACCTTCTGGTCTTAATGTCATATTACGGTCTCCTCGGTCAACAAAGTCGTAAGTTTCTTTTGAAACTATATCAGTAGTTTCACCAACTCCTCTATGAAATAATTCCGTAGCTTCAAAAATAGGTGTACGAATATATTCATAATTATATTTATTCATTACTTCATCTACAACTTTATCAATATATTTCCATTTCTTTGCTTCTTGTCCATATATATCATATGTACCCTTAGGTTTTGTTATCATAATCGATCACTCCCGTTTAAAATTATACATTTTATTTGTTAAAATTACAATGTATGAATATAAAAAATAAAATAAAATTGGCATTTTTATTACCAATTTTATTTATTTGGATCAACTAATATTTTAACTGCTGAATCAACACCCGATGTAAGTCTTTCGTAAGATTTTTGTACATCTTCTAATCCAACTATGTCATCTACAAATTTTAATACTTCTATATTCTTATTAGCAATTAAATCAATACACGTTTTAAATTCATCTTTTGTATATGCAATCGCACCTTGTATTTTAAGTTCTTTCATTACTCCCATTACAGAATACATTTGTATAGCATCCATCGAAACTCCAACTAATATAACGCTACCACCAGGTCTTACCATAGTAAGCGCACTATTTACAGCAGCAGAATTTCCAACGCATTCTACAACAACATCAAATCCACCTTCGGTTTTTTCCATTAGTTTTGATATAGTATTTGCATCTTTTGCATCATACCACTCATCTGCAACACCTAATTTTACAGATTTTTCTCCACGTGCTTCATTAGTTTCAGATAGCGCTAGATAACTTGCACCTTCCTTTTTAGCAAACATAGCAGATACTAAACCAATAATTCCACCACCGATTACTAATACCTTATCTCCTACTTTTATATCAGCTAAATGAATTGCATGAAGACCAACAGCAGTAGGTTCTACCATTGCACCTTCTTCATAAGTCATATTATCTGGTATCTTATAAACCATATCAGGTCTAACTGATAATTTAGGTGCAAGTCCACCTGGATTTTCTAAAGATAAACCAACAGCCTTACTCCATGTTTCAGTACAATATTGCACATCACCATTAACACACGCTTCACATTTACCACATGGTGAAATAGGTAGCGCAGTTACCCTATCTCCCACTTTTAAATCATCCCTACTACCTGGATCGATTACATCACCACAAAATTCATGTCCCATTACTAAACCTTTAGGTTCACCTGCAACCCAGTAATGAATATCAGAACCACATATACCAGTCTTTTTAACTTCTACAATAACACTTCCATCTTTAGAAATTGGTTCTTCAATTTCTTTTATTTCAAATTCTTTTTTATCTTTTATCGCAACACTTTTCATAAATCTTATCCTCCTACACTACAATTATAACATTTACAAAAAAAATTTCATAATATATAAAACATATTTGACACAAAATAATGTCAAATATGCTTTAGAATATTTTTTATGTCTAATATGTCCATATTTGTTATTAATGAGATTTCCTTTATGCTTTTTCCTGTTTCTTGTAATGTCTTTATAAGTATAGATATTGTATCTTTTGTAGATTTTAATTCTTTTTGAGTATTTTTAAGTTCTTCATCTTTTTTCTCAACAGCAACAGATATTGCAGTGTTCATGTCGTATTTGTATTTATCTCTGTAATACAATGCTTTCTTTAATTCATCATCTGCATTTATCTCCTCTAACTGTCTCATGGCTTCTTCTATTCTTTTATTACTTAACCCCATATCTTCTATCTCACTTTCTTCTTTACTTTTTATAAATCTTAAGATGTCTATCTCTTCTTTACTAAATCCATATTTTTTCATTTCATCTATCTTTGTTAAATTAAATA
>CANRCS010000133.1 GCA_947629195.1 uncultured Bacilli bacterium
AAATATATTTATATTTTTATCTAAATTTATATGTAAATATTTTTTTTAGTGATATAATAAATTTACTAGGAGGTTTTATTATATGATTAATAAAGAAATTGATAAATCAAGTATAGATATTAATAATGTATATGTTTTATGTTCAAATGTAAAAGAAAAACGTTTTGTTAGATTAGATGAGAAAACAGCAAATGGTATGAATGAATATGGATTTCATACAAGATATTTTAGTTCAAGACTTATTGATATTTTTACTAACGAAGTTATTTTTAAAAGAGATAATATATATCCTATAAAAGATAATGTTTATATTGAAAATAAAAGTATTGAAGACTCTTATCTTGCATATTTAAAACCTATACGTGAAGTATATGAAGAACTTAATTATTATGAAGATAAAGTACCTATTGAAATCTTATATCAATTATTATCTTTAAATAAAGAAAATAGAAAAGTAAAAGTGAAAAAGTAGATAAAACTTATTTTTTCACTTTTACTTTTCTTAAATTTAATCTTTACAAATTCTATTTGAAACTTTTATGTAGAGCTTTATTTATTCCCGTAGATAAAACTTCACTTAACTTGCTGATTAAAAAGTCTACTTCTTTTGGTGTAACCATAAGATTATAATTAATTGGTGATAAAACTTCATATATTAATTCTTTTATTTCATCATCTTCTAACTCCCCTAAATATCCCATATATTTCTTTTTATTTTCAGTATCTAAATCTTTAATATTTTTCTTTTTTATATAATTGACATTTGAAGTAGCTAGTCTATTTGCTGGATTATTTATGTTTTGAGCAACATATGAAAAATGTTGTTCCATATAATTAATTGTATCACTAACTATCGTTACTGCATCAACAACAGTTGGTATACCGATTGCAATAACTGGAATATTTAAAGTATCTTTGCTTATTTCTCTTCTAGAATTTCCAACACCACTTCCAGGATGTATCCCAGAATCTGTCATTTGTATCGTTTTATTAATTCTAGAAATTGAAGATGCAGCAAGGGCATCTACTACAATTAAAAAATCAGGATTAGTATTTTCTACTAGACTTTTAATTATATCGTGTGTTTCTATTCCAGTTACCCCCATAACACCAGGATTAAATGCCCCAACACATCTAAATCCATCTTCTATATTATTTCCTTCCAATGAAAATAAATGTCTTGTAACTAAAATATTATCTATTGTACTTGGCCCTAAAGAGTCCGGAGTTGATTTTTCATTACCTAATCCTATAACTAATACACTACTACTCTCATTTATATTTATATTATTTAATAAATCTTTTAATTCATTTTCAAAAATCTTAATCAACTTTTGTCTATTATTATAATCTGTAACATCTTCAAATTCTATGGTTATATACTTACCCTTCTTCTTATTTATCATTTCCTCATGTTCTTTTAATACCTCTATCTTAGTAATTTTTATATCATCAATTACTTTTTCTTCTGATTTTATTTCATCTTTATAATCTTTAATACTTTCTATTGCTAAATCTGTTCTTATCTTATATTTAGACATATCTATTTTACCCATATAATCACCTATATTTATTGTGAGTAAAATATATAAATTTTATTTATATATTGCTTTTTTTTCTAGTTTTTGTTAAAATTTATATTGACTTAAAAAGGAGGAACGTTCATGCCAAATATTAAAAGTGCTAAAAAACGTGTTAAAGTAATAGCAAAAAAGAAAGTTTCTAATAATGATTTAAGAAGTAGTATGAGAACTGCTATTAAAAATGTAGAAAAATCTACTGATAAAGATTCTGCAGTTAAAAATTTGAATATTGCAATTCAAAGATTAGACAAAGCATTATCTAAAGGATTAGTTCATAAAAATTATACAGCTAGACAAAAATCACGTTTAACAAAATTAGTAAATAATATGAAGTAATTGTTTTATTACTTCTTTTTTTATAGTATAATAAATGTGGTGATTAATTTGAAAAAAGTAATTGTTTTATTATTAATTATTTTTGTAGGAATAATTATATATAGTTATAGAAACGATATAAAAACGTATGTTGAAAATTATTCTAAAGACACTAAAAAAGAAATTGTAATACCAAAAGATAATGAATATAAAAGATACAATACAACATACAAATATGTATCTAGTACTGAAAATTTTGTACCTAATTCTAAACAAGATTTAATGAATATTATATTTACTACATTAAATTCTGGTTGGGATGAATTTACGTTTTATTGTCCAAGTGAATATAAAAGTTGTGTCGATGATGTAGTTGAAATTACAAATGATGATATTTTATTATCAAATATAAATGGATTTGTTCATCCATATAATTCCTTTAAATCTATTGAAACAGCATATACTACACAAGGTAAAATAACTTTAGATGTTCATAAAATATATAATGAAGATATGATCGATAAAATAAATAAAGTTGTAGATGAAGTAATTAGTGAAGAATTAGATAGCTCTATGAGTGAAGAAGAAAAAATAAAAGCAATACACGATTATATAATTAATAATTCAAAATATGATAGTGAAAGAATTTCAGGTATTACTAAATATAATTCTAATACTGCATATGGAAATTTGATTGAAGGATATGGTATATGTAGTGGTTATACAGATGCTATGGCAATATTTTTAGATAGACTTAAAATTAAAAATTATAAAATTTCAAGTAATGAACATATATGGAATTTAGTATATATTAATAACAAATGGTTAAATTTAGATTTGACATTTGATGATCCTGTTACTAGTGATAATGAAGATATATTACAACATGATTATTTTTTAATTGATACTGATAAATTATTAGAATTAGATAAAGATGAACATGAATTTGATAAAAATGTATTTATAGAAGCTAATAGTTAAT
>CANRCS010000134.1 GCA_947629195.1 uncultured Bacilli bacterium
TTAGATAAAGAAGTAGCTACTGAACTTTCTAAAATTGCTCAAATAGATATTAATACATACGGAATGGATATGTTAAGGGCAGGAACATCAATTAAAGGTAAAACAATTAATGAAATATTATATACAGATTTTAAAGAATATACTGTTAATAATAAAAAAATTGGTGTTGGACAAATATTTACTATGAATTTTGATGAAATTAAACATGATTTAGATAAATTTGTAGATTTAATAGAAGAAACAGCAACAAATAATAATTATAATATGATAAATTTATATATTACTGATATTATCAATAAAGGTTCTTATGTACTATATAACGAAGATAGTAAATTAACTTTAGAAAATGCATTAAATATAGATAATTTGTATCAAGGTTATTATATTGATGGTATAGTTTCAAGGAAAAAACAAGTTATGCCATATATTATTGAAGAATTAGAAAAATAGTTTTGAGGGATGTATATATGTTAATTTTAGAAATTACCACTAAAAATCTTCCAATATTAAAAATTATATATTTTATAAAAAGTTTATTATCAATAATTTCTATTGTAATTCCAGTAATATTGATAATAACTGTTGTTATTGATTTAATAAAAATGTTAACAAATCCAAATGATTCAAAAAAACATATGAAAACATTGACTACTAGATCAATAATGGCTATATGTGTTTTCTTTATACCATTACTTGTAAATTTTATAATGAATTTGATTGGACAAACAGGAGTAGAAAGTCTTGAGTACTGGAATGAGGCAACTAATGATAATATAAAAGTTCTAGAAAAAAAGAAGGAAGAAGAAAATATTTCTAAAAGAAATGAAACTAGTAAAAATTTATATATAAATAAGTCTAAAGCAATAATAAATAGTGCCAATAACTTATTAAACAAGGATGACAAAATTGTAAGTCCAGAAATAAAGAGTGAATTATCTTCTTTAGTTAAGGATTTGGAAAATAAAATTAATACATCAGATACAAAAGAAATAATTGATAGCTATAATAAATTAAATAGTAAAGTAGAAGAAGTCAAAAAGACTCTTCCGAAGATTGAAGAAAATAAACAACCTGAAAAATATATTTTTGTAGGTGACTCTAGAACTGTCATGATTAATGATGCTGTTGGAAATCCTGAAAACACTTCATTTGTAGCTAAAGTTGGTATGGGATATTCATGGTTTCAAAGTACGGCAATTTCTAGCGTAAACAATATAATAAATTCTTCAGATGAACCATATTATATATTTTTCAATTTGGGAGTTAATGATGCGGTAGATGGGGTAAGCGCTAACAGAACGATAACAAATAATTATATTTCATCGCTAGTAGAACTTTCTAGAAACGAGTGGAAAGATCAAAGAATTATCGTCTTATCTGTAATGCCAACTTCTGATAATACTACGTATAATCATAAAGATTCAGCAGTTGTAGAATTTAATAGTTTAATGCGTAGTGGAATTGAAGGTAATGACAATTTATTATATTGTGATGTTTATAATGGAATAGGTAAAAATAATTTTTCATATGAACCAGATGGATTGCATTATACAAATAGTATGTCAAAAACTATATATGAGTATGTCATAAATAACTGTAAGCTATAAATTTACACTAAAATTAATCATAATTAATTGACTTTATTAATATGTTTTAGTATAATTTTTACTGGTACATTTTATTTTATCTAAATATTTGAAAGACCTTGGGAAAGTCTATAAAATATTGATAAAAGAAAGGGAAGATTTTATAATGACAACATTTATGCAAAAGAAAGAAGAAGTAAATCGCAAATGGTATGTTATCGATGCTTCTGGTAAATCTTTAGGTAGAGTTGCTACTAAAGTTGCTACTGTACTTAGAGGTAAACATAAACCAACATATACACCAAATACTGATTGTGGTGACTTCGTAATTGTAATTAACGCACAAAAAGTTAATCTAACTGGAAATAAACTAAATGATAAAGTTTACTATAATCACAGCGGATATCCAGGAGGATTAAGAGAAAGAACAGCAAAAGAAATGAGAGAAAATTATCCAACTGAAATGATTGAAAGAGCAGTAAAAGGAATGCTTCCAAAAGGAAGACTAGGACGTCAAATGGCAAAAAAATTATTTGTTTACGCTGGTAGTGAACATAAACACGAAGCTCAAAAACCAGTAGAAATGAATATTGACTAGGAGGAATAAATATGGCTGATAAAAAATCATATTATGGTACAGGACATAGAAAAAATGCTATTGCTAAAGTAACATTGATACCTGGTAAGGGAAATGTTACTGTTAACGGTAGAGATGTTCATGAATATTTTCCATTTGAAACATTAGTTATGGATTTAATGCAACCATTAGTATATACTAATACAAACGAAATGTTTGATGTTAATGTTAGTGTAAAAGGTGGTGGATTTTCTGGTCAATCAGGAGCTATTAGATTAGGTATAACTAAAGCATTATTAGAATATGATTCAACTACTGATCCAGAATCTGAAAATTCTTTTAGAAAAATCTTAAAAGCACATGGATTTATAACTAGAGATTCAAGAGTTAAAGAACGTAAAAAATATGGACTTAAAAAAGCAAGACGTGCTCCTCAATTCAGTAAAAGATAAAAAAATATTTCTTTTATACCTCATAAATTTAAATGTTTATGGGGTTTTATTTTGCACATATATTATTGATAAATACTGTAAATAAATGATATAAATGTATTTGTAAATTATTTTAATCATAAAATTTATTAAAGGGGAATTTTTATGAAATTAAAAAAACATTTAGTATTATTAATATTCACGTTAACTTTTTGTGTATTTTATAAAGTAGATGCTAAAATAAATGATTTACCCTTACT
>CANRCS010000135.1 GCA_947629195.1 uncultured Bacilli bacterium
GAAATATTTAATTCTTTAGCAATCTCTTTTTGTGTCATTTCATCACTTCCATATAAACCATATCTTTTTGCGATTATTATTTTTTCTCTATCAGTTAAAATATTCATATATCCTTTTAAAGCTTCAATATTATCTTTTACATAAATATCTTCTACAAAATCAGGATTAGGAGTTTTTAAAATATCTATAAATGTCACTTCATTACCATCTTTATCATATCCAATACTTTCATTTATACTAATATTTTTATCATTTTTTTTATTAGACCTAAAATACATCAATATTTCGTTTTCTATACATCTGGCGCAATATGTAGTTATTCTAGTACCATGTTTATCTTTATATGTATCAACTCCTTTTATTAAACCAATTGTTCCAATACTTATTAAGTCATCAGTATCATTATTTTTAGTTTCAAATTTTTTTACAATATGGGCAACTAAACGTAAGTTATGTTCAATAAGTTTATTTCTAGCTTCTTTATCTCCAAGTTGAGCTTTTTTGATATATTCTTCTTCCTCTTCTTTAGATAGTGGATCAGGGAAAACATTATTACTATAAGAGCCTGTAAAAAACATACAACCTTTAATAAATTCTACTAACAAATTAAATAACACATCATCACATCCTCGTATAATAAATTATATTTTATTTGTGTTAAAAATTGACTAAAATTGTAGAGTTGTGTTATTATATTAAACATCAAAAATTTATTTAGGGGGAATACTTATGATAAATATTATATGGATATGGCTTTCTACAATTATTGTTAGTCTTGGTATTGAACTTCATATAGGAATAGACTTTATAAAGGAAATAGTTAAAAATGGATATAAACTTAAAAGCAATGAATTACAAAATTTACAAAATAGTATAATTCCAGTAGAAAAACAAAAATCTATTTTAATTTCTACAATATTTTTACCAATATATAATATATTTTTAAATTTGATGATGAAAAAGTCATATGAAGAGAATAAAGAAAAAATGATTAGACAATATATAGATTTAAAGGTTGCAGAACCATTAAATGATGTTGAATTAAAAGAATATGAAAAGAATAAGGGTACATTTAATTCACTTGTTATTGGTAGTGGTGTATATTCTGAATATAATAATGATAATGAAAATCTTCGTTATATAAAATTTGAAAAAGAGGGTAAATGTATAGAAATATATTATATATTTGAAAATGGTAAAGTTAAAGATATAAAATCATATGGAGATAAATCTTTATTAAATATAGAAAAAATAGCAGATATTACTGCTAAAAATATAGTTAGAGAATCATTTGATTCTATAATGGATAGACTAGAAAAATCAATTGAAAATAAGGATGATGAATTTGAAAAATTAAATTTATCTAAAGAAGAAAAAATTAAAATTTTAAAGGAATATAAAGAAATTGTTAATGAAAAATATGAAAAGATGGAAGATAAAGATAATAATGATGATATGATGAATGGTAGAGTTAATATTAAAAAATAAAGAAGTTACAATTTAATTTGTAATTTCTTTATTTTATTAATTGTATTTACAATTTCGATTAATTTTTCATCTGTAATTGTTTTATTGGTACTTAAATAATTTTTGATTTCTAAAACATATTTATCAAGTTTATTAATATCATAGTCTATATTTAAACTATCTAATTTATATTTTATAGTATGTTTTCCAGAATGTACTCCAATTACAATACCATCAGTTTCAATGCCTAATTGTTTAGTATCAAAAATAGAATAAGTTTTTGGGTTTTTCAAGATTCCATCCACATGAATTCCAGAACTTTGTATAAATGCATTACTTCCTACAACAGGTTTATTATTTTGCACTGGACTTTTTGTTATATCAACTAACATTTTACTAGAATTAATAATTTCCTTTATATTAATATTAGTATCTGCATTATAATAATCATTTCTAACTTTTAATGCCATAACTATTTCTTCAAGTGCAGCATTACCAGCTCTTTCACCAATACCATTTACAGTACATTCAACTTGATTTACTCCCTCTTCAATCGCAGATAGTGTATTTGAAGTTGCAAGACCTAAATCGTTATGACAATGAGTAGATAAAGTTACTTTATCTATATTTTTTACATTAGATTTAATACATCTAATTATATTTTTATATTCGTCTGGAGTAATATATCCAACAGTATCAGGTATATTTATAGTAGAAGCACCACTTTCGATTGCAACTGATATAACTTTAACCATAAAGTCTATATTAGTTCTAGTAGCATCTTCCAAAGAAAATTCTATATCATCACATAAACTTTTAGCATAACTAACCATTTTTCTAACTCTTACTAAAACTTCTTCCTTACTCATGTGTAGTTTATCTTTCATATGTATATCTGATGTTGCGATAAAAACATGTATTCTTTTTTTCTTTGCATATTTTAAAGACTCATAAGCCTTATCAATGTCATCTTTTACACATCTTGCTAGTGAAGTGATAATAGGAGAAGTAACATTTTTAGAAATTTCTTGTATTGCTTTTAAATCTTTTTCATTACTTGCAGCAAATCCTGCTTCAATAACATCTACATTTAACTTTTCTAGTTGCATACCAAACTTAATTTTTTCATCTAAAGTCATAGTAAATCCAGGTGATTGTTCACCATCTCTTAAAGTTGTATCAAATATTTTAATTTTTCTCATAAAAAATCATCCCTTTCAAATATAAAAAATCCTTAATATTTCAAACAAGAAATATTAAGGACTTTATTTTTAATAATTAAAATATTTTAACACCACAAATAGACCTTATTATTTCTTGTTAAAGATAATAATAAAGTTAGGAGTAAAGTATTAAC
>CANRCS010000136.1 GCA_947629195.1 uncultured Bacilli bacterium
GAATGGGATAAAAATATTTATAATAATGCTGAAGAATTTAAAAAAGTACTAAAATATGTAAAAGAAAATAAATTAAAATAATATTATATTAAGGCTATCAAATGATATGTCTTTTTATTTTACTAAAATATAGCTAATTTATTTGAATTGGATTAAAAATGTTGTATAATTAATTTGTAAATTTCATAGTAGTATAATTGTAAGAAGGTGTTAGTTTGATGGAACCAATATTATATAGAATAACTAGACCTATAATTAAAGTCTTTTGTAAATTAGTCTTTAGACCAACATATATTGGATTAGAAAACATAAAAGAAAAAGGAAGTATAGTACTTGCTGGAAATCATACAAATTATTTAGATTGTATTTTACTAATTTCTTCTACTAAAAGAGTAATACATTTTCTTGCTAAAGATGAACTAACTAAGGGATTTAAAAAAGTAATATTTAATAATTTTGGAATAATTCCTGTAAATAGAAAGATACATGATTCTAATGCACTTAAAAATTCAATAAATGTATTAAAAGAAAATAAAGTTATTGGAATATTTCCAGAAGGTACAATTAATAGAACAGAAGATATAATAATGCCATTTAAAATAGGAGCAGTAAAAATGGCAAATGAGACAAATTCTTATATAGTACCATTTACTATAAAGGGAAAATATAAACCATTTAGGAAAAATGTAAAAATAGAATTTTACAAACCATATAAAGTAGGTAATAATTTAGATAAAGAGAATAAAAAGTTGATGGATAAAATAAGTTTAGAACTTGCTAAGGAGAATTGAATATGAATATATTTGATATGAAATTTTTTAGATTTTTAGGATTTAAAAAGAAACCAAAAGCACCATGGAGTAAATATTATTCTAAAAAAGATATGAATTTGAATATTCCAAATAAATCACTATATCAATATTTTGCAGATAGTGCATCAAAAAATCCTAATTTAATTGCATTTGATTATTTTGGTAAAACAGTAACTTTCAAAGAATTAGTTACAAGAATAGATGAATGTTCAAAAGCATTTTTAAGTTATGGAATAAGAAGGGGAGACGTTGTAACAATATGTATGCCTAATACTCCAGAAGGTGTAATATCGTTTTTTGCTTTAAATAAAATAGGCGCAATATCTAATATGATACATCCATTATCTAGTGAAAATGAAATTAAAAATATGCTTAATAATACTGGAAGTGTAATGTTAGTTGTAATTGATATTGATTATGAAAAAATTAAAAAAATAATAGATGATACAGAAGTATATAAAGTTATTGTAGCTAAAGCAAATTGTTCTATGCCTTTTCTTATGCATGTTGGATATGAATTATTAAAAGGTCGTAAAATAAAATTATCTAAAAATGATGGCAAATATATTTTATGGAAAGATTTTATTAACAATGGTAAAAATTATAAACAATCAAATAATGGATATATTGCTAAAAAAGATGATCCTGCAGCAATGATACATAGTGGTGGTAGTACAGGAACACCAAAAGCAATCGTGTTATCTAATGCAAATTTTATCGCATTAGTAGAACAAGCAAAAATTGTATTTGATGAACTTGAAAAAGGTGATAAGTGTTTGTCTATCATGCCAATATTCCATGGATTTGGACTTGGAGTATGTGTATACACTCCTTTATGTTTAGGTGCAGAATGTATTTTAATCCCACAATTTAAAGCTCAGGAATTTGGTAATATTTTAAATAAACATAAACCAGAATTTGTAATAGGAGTTCCAACTTTATTTGAAGCTATGATAAAAACTCCAAAAGAACAAGCAGATAAATTTAATTTGAATTATTTAAAGTATGTAATTTCTGGTGGGGATACACTAAAACCCACATTAGAAAAAGAAATAAATTCATTTTTAAGTGAACATGGTTCAACAACAAAAATTATACAAGGATATGGAATGAGTGAAGCACTATCGGCAGTATGTTTAAACTTTAAAAGTAATCCCAAACCAAAATCTATTGGCGTACCATTTCCTGGATGTTATATGGGTATATTTTCTTCTGATGATAAAGAAGTTGAATACGGTGTTGAAGGAGAAATATGTATCAGTGGGCCAAATGTTATGTTAGGTTATTATAATAATGAAAAAGAAACAAATCTCGCACTTCATATACACGATGATGGAAATATATGGCTTCATTCTGGTGATTTAGGAATAATGGATAATAATGGTTTTATTACATATACAAATAGATTAAAACGTATGATAATATCCTCAGGATATAACGTATATCCAAATCAAGTGGAAGAAGTATTAGAAAAACATGAGGCAGTAATGATATGTAGTGTTATTGCAAGTCCACATAAATATAAAGGTGAAGTTCCTAAAGCATATATAGTATTGAATAAAGGATATAAGGAAAATGAAAAATTAGTTAATGAACTTAGAGAACTATGTAAGAAAAATCTTCCTAAATATGCTCTACCTTATGATTATGAATTTAGAAAATCATTACCTAGAACATTAGTTGGTAAAGTAGATTTTAGAAAATTACAAATGGAAAATAATGAAAAGAGATTAAATGAGAAGTATGGAAAAGAAGAAAACAAATAGTGGTGAATTTGGGTATAAACTTTTATCTCCAATTTTAGGTTTAATATTTAAATTATATTATAATCCTAAAATAATAAATAAAGAAGCTATTCCAAAAGAAGGTCCAATATTAATTGTTGGTAATCATAAACATATATACGATCAATGCTTAACTATTATCGCAACAAAAAGAGTAATACATTATATGGCAAAAAAAGAATATTTCGATGGAAAATTTTCCTGGTTCTTTAAATTTGTAGG
>CANRCS010000137.1 GCA_947629195.1 uncultured Bacilli bacterium
CATTTATTTCTTCTATTAAGACAAAATACGACATTTGAAAAATATATAATGGTTTTGGTGATGTAAATTGAAACAAAAAATTATAATTCCTACCATTTTTTCTTTGCTTATTGGTGGATATCTTGGTTATTTAATTTTTACACAATATAATCGTAATAATGTAGATAATACAGTATTTAATGAAGCAGATACTGATGCTGTATATTTTTTACAACAGGGAGTATATTCTAGTGTTGAAAATATTGAAGAAAATACAAAACTAATATCAGATTATATATATGCAAAAGAAGATGATAAATATAAAGTATATGTTGCGATAACTACAAATAGAGCAAATGCTGATAAGATAAGTAATATATTTAAAGAGAAAAATTATGATATATATGTAAAAGAAGTAAATATTAGTGATAAGGCATTTGTAGAAAAATTAAAGCAATATGACCAATTAATTGAGGCAACAGAAGACCAAAATGTTATATTAGGTATTGTAAAACAAGTATTAAATGAATATGAATTAGTGGTTAAGAATGAACAGTAGTTTTAAAAGTGGGATGAAAGAAGAATTACCAAGAGAAAGATTATTAAAATATGGAGTAGAGAATTTATCTAATGTTGATTTAATATCTATTATATTAAAAACTGGTACAAAAAATTTAAGTGTTAGAGAAGTTGCAACTAATTTAATAAATGAATTAAATGATATTAGTGAATTAAAATATTTGACAATAAATAATTTAGTTAAGAAAAAGGGTATTGGACTTGTTAAAGCATTAGAATTAATTAGTGCATTAGAACTAGGTAAAAGAGTATATTATCAAAATAATAATAAAATAGTTAAAATTAAAAATTCTAATGATGTATTTAAAATTATGAAAGATAAATTTATAAATACAAATAAAGAATATTTTTATGTAATATATTTAAATAGCAAATCAAATATTATAGATATAAAATTACTTTTTATTGGAAATGTTAATTCATGTATTATAGATGTATCTGAAATATTTAAAAATGCATATTTACTTAGTGCGACATCATTTATATGTGTTCATAATCATCCAACAGGAGATGTAAAACCTAGTAAAAATGATGATATTAATACTATTAAGATTATAAAAATTGGAAAACTACAAAACATATTATTAAGAGACCATTTAATTATTGGAAAAGATAAATATTATAGTTATTATGAAAATAATAATTTAGTATTTTAAAATTTATAGTTTTATATTATAATTTAATAGGACGTGATATATATGAGCTCAAAGAAAAAGAAGAAATTAATTGATACAAAATATATAATTTTAATTATTATTGGTATAATAATAGTTCTTTTATCAATATTTTCATTTATAGTAAAAGATAAGAGAAATTTATCTAAACCTGAACAAATATTAAAAGATGGTATAGTATTTGTAGAAAATATTATTTTATTTCCATTTAAGTATGTTGGTAATGAAATATCAGAATTATATCATTTAAAAGATGTATATAAGGAAAATCAAATTTTAAAAAGTAATTTAGATAGATATGATTTATTATATACTCAAAATAATGAGCTTAAAAAGGAATTAAAAGCACTTAGAGAAGAAATGAATATTGATTATATGCTTAGTGAGTATGAATATTTAAAAGCGAGTGTTATTAACAGGAATGTTGGATATTGGTATGATACTATAACTATTAATAAGGGTAGTATGGATGGTATAGAAAAAGATATGGCTGTAATTACTAGTAAAGGTTTAGTTGGTAAAATTACTAAGACGACTAATACTACTAGTGATGTTAAACTTATAACTTCTAATAATTCAAATAATAAAATTTCTATTATTATAAATAATGGTGAAGAAGAATTATATGGTATTTTAACAGGATATAATGAGAAAGATAATACGTTATCAATTGAAGGAATAAGTAGTAATAGTGAGATTAAAACTGATTCAGTAGTATATACAAGTGGTTTAAATGATTTATTTCCTAGTGGTATAATAATTGGTAAAGTTAAAAATGTAGAAAAAGATAATTATGGATTAGCTAAAGATGTAAATATTACACCAACAAATAATATGAGTGATATTACAGTAGTAAGCATTTTAAAAAGAAAAGATGATAAAAAATGATATTTAGTATAATAATTGTATCAATATCTTTGCTTTTAGAAGCTCTTTTATCTAATTATTTACCTATATTTGTTGGGAGTCAAAATTTCTTTATACCAATGTTTACACTTGTATCTTTGGTAATAGTTTTTCCATATTATAATGAAACATCAAAATTTTTAAAACTTTGTTTTATATTTGGATTAATATATGATATATTGTTTACCAATACTATTGGGTTAAATATAACATTATTTTTACTTATTGGTCTAATTTTAAACTTTTTAGATAGCGCTCTATCAAATACTTTATTTAGTATTATAATTAAGATGGTTATTTCTATAATAGTTTATGATGTGTTGTCATATGGAATTTTATTACTGCTTAATTATTTAAATTATAATGTATTAGTATTACTTATGAAGATTTTAAAATCTTTAACTTTAAATGTTATTTACGCAATTATATTATATTTGATAGTAGGAGTTATTGGAAAAGAATTAAAAATTAAAAAATTAAATTAAAAAAGTCTGAAAATTTATTCAGGCTTTTTTGCATTCATTACTATTGGTAAAATTATTGGATTTCTTCCTGTTTCTTCTACTATAAAGGAAGATATTCCAGATACTAATGCATATTTTAAATCATTGTAACTAAATGTTTTTGATTTTAATTGATTTTCTATTATTCTATTGGCATTT
>CANRCS010000138.1 GCA_947629195.1 uncultured Bacilli bacterium
ACATACCAAGATGAAAATAATTTAGTTTTCTCTAGTTCAATAATAAGTATCATATTAGGAAATATATTTATAAATGCAAAAAAAGAAAATAAATAAAATTTTATCTATTCTTGGTATCATACTTATAATATTTGGAAGTTTAATACTTATATATTCAATTTTTATAGTCGATACTGTAAATTTTATTGATAATAAAAATATAGTTCGTAATTTAGAAAAAAATAATATTGAAAATAATAAGATTAATGTTTCTAAAACTAATAATAAAACCGTAGATTATAAAGCTATATTATCTATTCCTAAAATTGATTTAGTTGGAAAAATTTATGATATTAATTCCAAATTAAATGATGTTAGTAAAAACATACAAGTAATTAGTCCTTCTACTTTTCCTGATGTAGAAAATAGTAATCTTATTTTAGCTTCTCATTCGGGAAACAGTAAAATTTCCTATTTTAAAAATTTAGACAAATTAATATTAGATGATGATGTTTATCTTTATTATCAAGATAAGAAATATGAGTATAAAGTAAAAGACATATATAATCAAGAAAAGGATGGTGAAATAGAAATTATAAAAAATAAAAATACTGATACCTTATCTCTAATTACATGTGATAAAAATGATAAAAGATATCAAATAGTTTTTATTTGTGAATTGGTTGAAACTAGTAATTAATATTTTCAGCCAAAATGCTACTAATAATTTTTAAAGATGTTTCTATATTTTTCCTCATTATAACAGTTTAAGGGAATGGATGTTATTATTTAAAATAAAGGTTTTGTTCTTATTCTTCACTTCGATCGTTAAATTATTGGTAGCATTTTGGTTGAAAATAAAAATTTGATTTTTTCATATAAATATAGTATAATTTGTAATCAATTAAGGAGAAGTTATATGGAAAAACCAATTATTATTGAGAGTACAAAATACTATGGACCAATGACAGAAAAAAAAGAATTTTATAATGATAGTATGTCAGAAAATGATATTAAGAAAAATTTACTTGAAAGAAGAATTAAATTTGGAAATGATTTTGGATTTGATGGTACAAAAATTATTGTGCCATTACAAAAAAATTCTAGTTGTAATTCGCTATATCCTGATGGGAAGTATGTTGTTTTAAATGAACAAAGTCTCATATATCAAGATATAGATTTATGGAATGTTAATATACCAACAGATATTATGCTTATAAAAAAGGGAATACCTGGAGTTATGATGGCTTATCCTGTTGCAGATTGTCCTGTTGTTATTATGAAAGATGGACTTAGTGGTACACTAGCGCTTTCTCATTGTGGGCTAGAATACATTGACCGTGAATTACCTGCTCAAATTGTTGATAGTTTAATTAAGGAAGGAAAATGTAGAGAAGATAATATAAAAGTTTATATTGGACCTTCTGCCAATTTTAAGAATTATACTTATGAAAATTATCCAAAATGGGCAAAAAACAATATTTGGAAATATTGTATTCATCATAAAAGGGATGGATATCATATAGATATGAGAAAAGCAATAATATCACAATTACTTGAAAGAAAAATAAGAATCGAAAATATTAAAGTATCTAAAGTTGATACTATTACTAATCCAAATTATTATTCAAATTTTTCATCTGATAAAGGTAATAAAGAAAAAGATGGTAGATTTTTAGTAGGTACTGGATATGTTGATGTTAAAATAAAAGGACTTTCAAAAAGTTTACATAGATGATAAAATAGACATTGTCTATTTTTTCTATTTATTGTAGAATAATATCAGATTGTAGGTGACTAAAATGAAAGATATATATATTTTAGCAATTGAATCTAGTTGTGATGAAACAAGTATGAGTGTAATAAAAAATGGTCATATCGAAATTGCTACCGTAGTATTATCACAAATGGATATTCACAAAAAATATGGTGGGGTTGTACCTGAAATTGCTTCAAGAAATCATATAGAAAGTATAACTATGGTTTTAGATGAATGTATGGAAAAAGCAAATATGAAAATTGAGGATATGGATGCAATAGCAGTAACATACGGTCCAGGATTGGTGGGTTCATTATTAGTTGGAATACAGTTTGCTAAAACTTTAGCCTTTTTATATAATAAACCACTTATTCCAGTTCATCATATTGCAGGACATATTTACGCAAATAGATTAGTTGGTGAATTTAAATTTCCATTATTAGCTTTAGTTGTAAGTGGTGGACATACTGATTTAATAATTATGGAAAAAGATTACAGTTTTAAATATATAGGTGGTACTTTAGATGATGCAATAGGAGAAGCTTATGATAAAGTTGCTAGAGTTATTGGCTTACCTTATCCTGGCGGACCTAGAATAGATAAACTATCAGTTAAAGGTAAACATACATATAAACTTCCAACACCAATGGATGATAATACATATAATTTTAGTTTTAGCGGTATTAAAAGTGCAGTTATTAATCTTGTACATAATGAAAAACAACGTGGTAATAAAATAAATGAAGAAGATTTGGCGTGTTCTTTTCAAGAAACTGTAACTGATATTATTTGTAAAAAAACAATGAAAGCAATTAATGAGTATAATATAAATCAACTTATAGTTGCAGGTGGTGTAGCAGCAAATAATAGGCTTAGAGAAAAACTAACAAATTTATGTAAAGAAAATAATGTAGAACTTTTAATTCCACCTATATCATATTGTACAGATAATGCTGCTATGATTGGATGTGCAGCATACTATGCATATAAAAATGGCAATATTGCAGATTTAAGATTAAATGC
>CANRCS010000139.1 GCA_947629195.1 uncultured Bacilli bacterium
ATGTCTTCTTTTTGCTTCTTCTATTAATGCCATTGCTTCTTCATATGTTCCAGATATTTTACTTATGTCTATATATTCTTGTATATCTTTTATAAAGTATGTATTTAAAAAATTGTAAATATTGCTATTTTCAAAAGCATCATTATATTTTTCTTTATTATCAAATTGTATTCCTGCAACTAATATATCTCTAGACAATGCAATATCATTTTCTTCATCTATTAACCATTTTACTTTGGATACTTCCACCCATACATAATCATCATCTTTATACTTTTCACCATTTGATAGAATAAATAAATTTCCATCATAGAATGAATTTACTTTAACTCTTACATATTTTTTATCATCATATTCATATTCTATGTGTTCTTGTGGTAAAAAATCTTTTTCATCTTCATCATACTCTCTAGAGTCTGTTGTATATTTTTTACCTGTTTCAGATAATTCATTATTTTCATATAATTCTTCTAATTTTTCTTGTAAAATATTACCTACTGCATTTTGTGGATATTCCCCATATTCTACTTCTTTTATTCCTTCTTCATTTATTATTTCATTTGAAATATCATTTTTAATTTTTGAGAAACACATAACAGGTCGTATTCCATTATTACGAAAATTTGTCTCATTATAACGACCATCACCATCCCTATTAATTATATTAATGAAAAAATTTGATTTTATCCAATAGTATCCTGTTCTTCTAGATGTACCATAATATCCACCAAGTAATATTGAAAAATCAGTTATTGTTGCACTAGCATTTATTCTATTAAATATATTAAGTTTATTTTCCCCAAAAATTTGTTTTCTACTTAATAATGTTACTTCATTCATTTGAAATACCCCCATGAAATTTATTAGTTGTTTCATATTCTAACATATTTTAAATTCATTAGCAATCAACAAATAATTTTGTATACAAAAAAGCAACAATGTTGTTGTCAAGTTAACATATATTTGCTATAATGATTTTAGATACATTTGATTAATGTCAGATACTTTCCCTACCTGTTACATAAGTAACTAGGAAGGATGTGGTATTATGAATAAAAGAGAATTTTCTCAATTTATTATAATATTACTATTATTTCTAATAATTATATTGCAAATTATTTTTAAATAATAAAAGCATCTGACAAATCACTATATGTGATAAGTCGGATGCTTTTTCAAAAAACCATTGGAAAGCATCTGATTCGCAATAATCAAATGTATCCTTTTTTATTTATATTCAAGTTTCCTTGACATATTCATAATAACACAAATTTATTATTTTTACAAATGTTTTATTAAAGTTTTACCAATAATAGATTTATCTAAAATAGCATTATGTCTTCTTTTTGCTTCTTCTATTAATGCCATTGCTTCTTCATATGTTCCAGATAATTTGGTTATATCTATATTTTTTTCTTGTATTTGTATATCTTTTATAAAATATGTATTTAGAAAGTTGTAAATATTACTATTTTCAAAAGCATCATTATATTTTTCTTTATTATCAAATTGAATACCTGCAACTAATATATTTTTAGATAAGACTATATCATTTTCTTCATCTACTAACCATTTTATTTTCGATACTTCTACCCACACATAATCATCATCTTCATACTTTTCATTATTTGATAGTGTAAACTTCCATGTACTACTACATCTAGCATAATATGAATTTGCTTTAACTCTCACATATTTTTTAATATCATATTCATATTCAATATATTCCTGTGGTAAAAAATCTTTACTATATTCATAATATCCCCTAGAGTCTGTAGTATATTTTTTACCTGTTTCATTTAATTCATTATTTTTATATAATTCTTCTAATTCTTCTTGTAATTCTTTATTTGCTGCATATTGTGGATATTCTCCATATTCTATTTCTTTTATTCCATTTCTATTAATTTTCTCATTTGAAATATCATCTTTAATTTTTGAGTAAGATAAGGCAGGGTGTGTTCCATTTGTGCGGAAACATGTATAATTATACATTATATTACCATCTGAATTAACAACATTATATTTATTTGATTTTGTCCAATAGCATCCTGTTCTATCAAATGGATTATAATATCCCCCAAGTAAAACTGCAAAATCTGTTATATTTGCTTTACGTAATATTTTATTAAATATATCTAATTTATTATATCCAAAAATTTGTTCATCACTTAATAATGTTATTTCATCCATTTGAAACACCCCTAAGTAAATTTATTAATTATTTTATATTTTAACACACTTTAATTTCATTAGCAATCAACAAATAATTTTATAAAAAATCAATAATGTTATTGATTAGCCAACATATATTTGCTATAATAAATTTGGATACATTTGAAATATATCAGGTGTCTTTCCCTTTCATTTATTTACACAATTTTTAAATTATAAATGAGAGGTGGTGGGTTTATGACAATACGTGAAAAAACACAATTTATCATAATTCTACTATTATTCTTGATAATAATTATCTTGCTATTAAAATAAAAAGACATCTGATTTCAACAATAGTTGATTTCAGATGATCCAAATTAAGGGAAACATCTGATTCACGACAATCAAATGTATCCTTTTTTATTTTATGAGATATTTCTCATCTATATTCATAATATCATAAATTTAATAATTTTACAAATGTTTTATTAAATTACAGCCAAAAAGAGTAAAAACAAAAAATTTTTCTTCGCAAAGAAAATGAGATATAATAAACACATAATAAAGAGAAAG
>CANRCS010000140.1 GCA_947629195.1 uncultured Bacilli bacterium
ATGGGATATAAAATACGTGAATCAGTTATTAAAAAAATTCCATATACACTAATAATTGGACAAAAAGAAGTAGATAATAATACTATTAGTTATAGAAAAGTTGGAAGCGAAGAAACTAAGACAGTTACATATGAAGAATTCATAAATCTTATAAAATCACAAATAAATAACCATAAATAGTTAAAAATGTGTTAATTGACACATTTTTTTAATTTTTTAGTTTTTTTATATCTAATTATTTGTTATAATTGTTATGGTGATAAATAATATGCATGATGTAAAAATAGTTTTCATGGGAACTCCTGATTTTAGTGTTCCAGTATTAGAAGGGTTAATAACTAATTATGATGTTGTTGGTGTAGTAACACAACCAGATAAAATTGTAGGTAGGTCTAAAACACCATCTTTTACACCAGTAAAAAATTGTGCGATTAGTCATAATATAAAAGTTTTTCAACCATCTAAAATAAAAGAAGATTATAATGACATTTTAAATTTAAAACCAGACATAATAATAACATGTGCATATGGACAAATAATACCAAAAGAAATTTTAGATTATCCTAAATATGGATGTATTAATGTTCATGCATCACTTCTTCCAAAACTTAGAGGAGGTGCGCCAATACATCATGCGATAATTGATGGATACGATAAAACAGGTATTACGATTATGTATATGGATGAAAAGATGGATACAGGAGATATTATAAGTTCTAAAGAAATTCAAATAACAGATGATGATAACGTAGGAACTTTACATGATAAATTATCACAAATAGGATGTGATTTACTACTTGAAACATTACCTAACATTATAAGTGGTAAAATAAATCCAATTAAACAAAATGATATGGAAGCAACTTATGCATGGAATATAAAAAAGTATGAAGAAATAATAAACTTTGATAAAAAAACAATAGATGTTTTTAATCAAATTAGAGGACTTAATCCATTTCCAGGTGCTTATAGTATTTTAGATGACAAACTAATTAAAATATATGAATCAAAAATAGGTCAAAATAAATATGACACACCTTATGAAATTAAAAATATATATAAAGATGGAATTGGAGTATCCACTAAAGATGGAGAGATAATAATAACAAAGATTAAACCATTTGGCAAAAAAATGATGAGTGTAAAAGATTATTTAAATGGAATTAAAGATAAAAATAGTTTAATAGGTAAGAGGTTTGATACTTATGAAGAAATTAAAGGAAAATTATAATAATTTACAAAAACAATTAGAAAATCCAAGAATTAGAGCAATAGTAATTCTAAGTTTATATGCAATATTCTTTATTCTAGTAATAGTTCTATTAAATCTTGGTGGTAAGGGAACAACTGCTATTAAAAGAAAACCAACCGAGGATAGTAAAAATCAAATTATAGATACTCAAAATTATAAAAATATAAGTAGTAACTATAAATATGAATGTAATATAGAGTATAATTTAGATGGAGATACTACAAAATATTTATTGACAGGACATTTTAATCAAACTAATAAAATTGATGAAGTAAGTATTTATGATAATGAAACTGATAATTATAACACTGTTGAAAAACCAAGTTTTATAAATGATGATTTCATACTATTAGATAAAATTATCTCATATGTAAACGAAAAAGAATATGAATTTTCTACAACATATAAAGATAAAACAATTATGAAAAATTATAAAGTTCCATTAAGTGATATAAATGATACTTATTCAAAAAATACAAATATAGAAGTAAGTGTATATGAATTAGATAATAAGATAATAAAAATTATAGTCGATTCTACAAATTATGATAAATTAAATAATAGTGAAGTTAAAAATGTTTTATATACAATAAATTATGAAAATATAGAATAAAAGGAGGATGGATATGTTAAAGATTATAAAAAAGAATAAAATAATTTTAATAATTATTTGTGCTTTAGTAGTTGTATCCTTATTTTCATTATCATATGCATTCTTTTTTGCAGAAGATGAAGGTAATGAAAACACTGTTAGTTTCGCAAATCTAAGTGTAAAATATGAAGATGGTGAGACTATAAATTTAGTAAATGGTTTACCAATGCAAGAGAGTGAAGTTGATGAATATGCGACTAAAAAAAGTTTTACAGTTACAAATACAAGTTCTGTAATGGCATACTTAAAAATTGAATTAACTTCAATGACGTTACCCGATTCTTTAAAGTCAGAAGATTTTAGATGGACATTATATGAAGATAATGAACAAATTGATAGTGGTTCATTTGTTGATGCAGGCGATACGTTAACATTATCTGAGGGAACATCAATAAGTCCTGATGATCCAAAACATTATGCAGTAGCATTTTGGATAAAAGAAAACGATGGGAATCAAAATGATTTATTAAATGGTGATCTTAATACTTTTAAATCTAAAATAACTGTTTCACTGTCTGATAAAACTAACATAACAACTTTTAGTTATGTAGGTAATGTTCAAAATTTTGTTGTACCAAGAACTGGTACATATAAAATAGAAGCAAGTGGAGCAGCAGGAACTGCTGGTAATACTTATTCTTATAATAAATCACAAATGCCAATGGGTGGTAATGGCGCATATATATCTTCTAATTTTGAATTAGAAAAAGG
>CANRCS010000141.1 GCA_947629195.1 uncultured Bacilli bacterium
TTTATTTTATACTGATTTTGTGTATTTGAAGTGTGAGTTCCTGATAAATTTTTGACGCGTCTAAAGCCAGCAATCCCCTTGTGATTGCTGGCTTAATAAGCATAACAAATTATTTATAGCTACTACAAATAAGTAATCTTTCACATAAAATTTTAGTTAAATTATTTTGCAATTTTTTCTTAAAATTAGTATATTTTATTTAAATTTCTTGAAAAATTGTTATAATCATTGGTTTACATTCAGTTTCTTTATATAGATATTTACCTAAATGTTCTCTCATAACAGTTTTTAATTTGTTATATTCTACATATTTTGGATTATCAATATTTTTATTTATTAATTCAACGCATAACTTTTTAATTTCTTCTATTAATTTAGCATTATCTTTAACATATATAAATCCACGTGTTATAACTTCTGGGCCTGCAATAATTTTTTTAGTTTTCCTATCAAGTCCTGTACTTATTATTACGATACCATTTTCGCTTAATACTTCTCTATCTTTTAAAACTGCTTCACCAATATCATTAGTAGCATTTCCATCGATTAAAATATCTTCTGTTTTAACTCTATCAAAACATTCTACTAATTTACCATCGACAAATTCTATAACATCACCATTTTGCTTTAATAAGATATTTTCATCTTTTATCCCTACTTCGTTTGCAACTTTAGCATTTTCTACTTGAAGTCTATATTCACCTTTAACTGGGAAATAATACTTAGGGTTCATAAGATTAATCATAAGCATTATATCTTCACTTGATGCATGATGTAATAATAATTCATTGCTTGTATACATTACGACGTTTGCTCCCAATCGTGCGATTGCATCTGCAGTTTTAACTGCACCTCTTTCAATACTATCACTAATTGGTTCTCCAAACATTATAGTATCAGTTTCTTTAATTTTTACATACTTATCGTATCCATTTATCATTCTATTAATATTTGAAAAAATCTTTTCACGTTCATTTGATACTAAAATAATTACATCATCATCATTAACATTTGATAAATCTCCAATTCTTTTCTTATCAAATTTCAAATATTTCATGTCAATTGCATTATTTACAATATTTTGTAAAGTTTTACCCATGATAACTATTTTTCTTTTTGTTTTTGATACTTCGTTAAACAATTCTTGAATATTGTAAATATGTGCGGAAAAAACATTATATATAATTCTATTAGGGTATTTTGATAATACCTCTCTTATTTTTTTAGAACTTCTATGATTTGGAGAAGTATGCCCTAATTTATCAGCATATATAGATTCACAAAGAAGACATAAAACTCCTTGTTTTCCAATATAAGCTAACTTTCCAATATCAGTTTTATATGCACCCATCATTGTAGAATCAAATACAAAATCACCAGTGTATACAATTGCTCCATCTTTTGTATTTAAAACATATCCAACTGCATCAGGAATAGAATGTGTAAGGCTTATTGGAAATACACTTAATTCATTTCCAAAAGTAATCTTTTTATGTGCCTTAATTTCTATCATATTATCAAATTTTACATCACAATTTTCTAATTCACGTTTTAAAACTTCTAAAGTAAATTTAGTACCATATACCTTAATATTTGGAAGTTCACTAACAATATCTGGAACTCCTCCCATATTTTCATTATGTCCATGCGTTAAAAATATACCTTTTACTCTTTTTTGATTTTCTTTTATATAATCATAGTTAGGCAATATGTAATCGATACCAAAAAGTTTATCATCTGCATATTTTAATCCTGCGTCAAACACAAATATATCATTGTCAACTTCAACAACATACATATTTTTACCGTTTTCATTAAGTCCGCCTAAACTAAATAATCTAATTTTACTCATTTTTTCTCCTTTCTTTTAGTTATCACTAAAAATCATTATACTAAAAAAATAGTTTTTTGTAAAATACTTGACTTGGAAATTTATAAGTTGTATTATATTGCGAAAAAGGAGGGGAATAAAATGATTAAACTTTTAAAGTCAAAATTAAAATATATTAAACATTTAAAAAATTGTAAAGATTCACAAGACATAATAAATAAAGAAAAGTTAGAAATATATTCTATTATTCTAGGTTATTATTGTTATACAAAAGATAAAGATATATTTAATTTATTAAATCACGATATGGTTGATTACATTACTGAGAAAATTCAAAAATTATTAAATACTAATAAGTCGTTAGTAAATACTAAAGATAATACAATGGATAGCATGAAAATATGTATAAAACAGTTAATAGAATCAGATGAAAAAAATAAAGATAAATATGAAAGTGTTTTAAATAATTTTACTTATGGATATGAATATAATGAATATTATCGTAAAAAACACGATTCTGTAATAGATTATTTAATTTTACAAAAATATAGTAATATAAATAAAAAATTAATTAAACTCGAAAAAAAGATGATTTAACTTTAGTCATCTTTTATTTTATTATCTTATATATAAGTGGATTTGGATCTTTCTTTATACTATCAAATTTAAAACATTTTCTAATTTTACTATCTATATTTTCTATTTCTTTATTATAGTATGCAGTA
>CANRCS010000142.1 GCA_947629195.1 uncultured Bacilli bacterium
ATGCTATACCTCTTTCCTAAAATTAAGTTTTCCACATTTTATAAGATTATTATAGCATTTACCCCCCCCGAGTCAAGGGGGGAGTTTTCCACAACCTCAAATTTTTGTCAAAATTTGTAAATTAATTTGTACAAAAAATAGAGCCTAGAAAAAATGTTCTAGACTCTAGTGTCATAGATTTAATTTACACTAAATCATATGACATTATTATATTATGTATTTTTTGTTTATTTATACATAAATTTTTAAATTTTTATTTATCTAAAAATCTAATATAATATTCATCATAAGTTAGATTACTATCTACTACTTTTTGCGCTAGTTCTTTACCTACATATCTAAAATGCCATGATTCATATGCATATCCTGTTATATCTTGTTTTTTATCAGGATATCTTAGAATAAATCCATATTTATATGCATTTTTCTTTAACCATTGATATTCTTGTGTCCCATCAAAAATTTGATGTTTGTTATTTGCTATGTCAATTACATATCCTGTTTGATGTTCTGAAAATCCTGGTAGTGCAGCATATTCTTTTGCATATTTTCCTCCATATTTCTTTGTATATGAATTATATATTTCTTCTTGATCTTCATAACTTCTATATGATGAGTTCGCAATTATATGTAAATCTTCTTTTTCCATATCCTTAGCCATTTCAATAAATGCATCTACTGTATCTTTAGTTGCTTTTTGTTCACCATCTGAAGAATACTCACTATCTATTGTAACTAAGTCTGGCGCATATTCTTTTGGTAAACTTCTATATTTATTTACCAACATTGTTTCATTAAAATCATTTATCTCTATTGCCTCATCATAAAATTCTTTATCAAGTCCAATATTTACAAATGTAACAACTTGTTCATAATCATAATCATGTTCTTCTTTATATGCTACATATCTTAAAACATTAGATGCTTTTGCGTAATCAAACCCTAAATAATCTTCTATATCCAAAATAATACTTTCAGATAAAATATTATCTATATCCTCTTTAGTTGCAGTTTTATTTATTAAATTTATCTCTTTAACAGAATATTTCTTTTTTAATAAATTATTTATATTTTTAATAAAATCATCTTGTTTAACATAATCAATTTTTGCATATTTATCAAAATTTTTCTTATCATAATTTTTATCTTTTATTGCAGCATCTATTGTCTTATTGTATCCTAATTTTATTACTTTATCATCTAAGTCATATTCTATAATTTTATCTATTGATTCTTTAGAATATTTTAAATTTCCAAGACGAATTTTTGCAATTAAAGTTATTGGATTAATTAGTATTATTACTACTACAAGAATTACAACTATAAATATTAAGACCGGTTTTTTCATTTTTTTTCTTTTACGTGACATTTAATTACCTACTTTCTATATTTATAGTATACCATTATGTAATACTTTTTAAAATATATTTTTTATACTTTATTAATTCTTATGTGCTTCTAATCTATTGATTAACTGTCCTTCTTCCATAAACTTTTCTTCATATTCAGTTGTTATATTATCAATTTTTTCATTTTTTAAATCTAGTGTAACATTACTAATAACATAGCCATAATTACTTAAGGATTCAATAGAATAGGCAAATAATTTTTTATTATCAGTCTTTAGATGTATTTCCATTCTATCTTTAAAAATATTATCATATACTTTTAAAAATATATCACTTGTTAATCTTCTTTTTGCATGCCTTGACTTAGGCCACGGGTCTGAGAAATTTAAATATATTCTTGATATTTCATTTCTAAAGATTTTATCTAATTCAAGTGCATCTATTCTAATTAATTTTAAATTTGGTATATCATAATCTTCTATTTTTTGTATTGCTCTAGTTATTACACTATCAAATTTTTCTATTCCAATAAAATTTATATTTGGATATTTTAATGCATTATCTTTTATAAATTTACCTTTCCCCATACCAATTTCTATATATATTGGATTATTGTTATTAAATAATTTATTCCATTTTCCAATATATTCTTTAGGATTTAAAATAATATATTTAGAATTATTAATTATTTCTTCTTTTCCTTTTACATTTCTTAATCTCATTTTTTTCACCACATAATATTTTACAATAGCCCAGACATTTTGTAAACTTATTACATATAATTTAATGTAAGTAAAAGGAGGACATTAGTCTATGAAAAAACAAAGAGATATGTATTTTGAAAATCAAGGATATTTTGCTAATCCTGGATTCACTAATCAGTTTTCTAACAGTGCGATGTATACTAACAACATGGGACAAATGGGAAATAATTTCCAATATATGAATTATCCTGGATATATGAGTTATCCAAATCAAAATGGTATGTATTATAATCAACCTATGAATAATTCATACAATTCCATTGATCAAAGATTAAACAGGATGGAAAGACAAATTAAACGTCTTGATTCTAGAGTTGCTAGACTTGAAAATAAATGTAATATAGATAATAGTTCATATCAAAGTACAAATGATGGTTATGCAATAAATGACAATAATATGTATATGTTGTAGAAATATT
>CANRCS010000143.1 GCA_947629195.1 uncultured Bacilli bacterium
ATCAAAGATATTTCCTTTCTAAACTCACTCTCGTCAATTTCATTATATCACGAGCCCCCAAATTTTACAACATAGCGGCCACTTTTAAAAACATAATGAAAACTAATTATAAGTATCATTGAAACTATTCTTAATAATTCTATATTTGATTGACGTATTTTTTTGTTAGTTATATTTTTCATTTTGATTCTTCCTTTTAAATTTTTAAAAAGTTATATATTTCAAACATAGATACTATATTAATAAATGACATTATAAATATTAATAATGAGTATACAATTTTACGATTCAATTTACATTTCTTTATTACAAAGTCTAATCCTGCTATAAAAAGTGGAATTATAGCCCAAGAAAAATATATTGAAAATAGTGGTGCAGTATGAGTACTCCATTTTACTATAAGGAAAAGAATAAATATGAAAACGAGCCAACTAGTACTTATTTTAATAAATAAATCTTTCCTTTTAACAATTGAGCCTATAAATACTATAATTAATATAATTATAGATAAAATTGATATATTATTATGCAAATCTATCCAGAAAAATAAACCAAGATTGTTTACACCTGATGGAAGTGCAAAGATACAATTTTGAATAGTTTTTAGCGTTGCTATGGTATTTTGAAGAAAAGATAAATTTTCACCACTAAATTCTTTTGTCATATTTGTTATCTCATTTATTCCATGTACTAACATATGAGCTCTTCCCAAACAGATAAAGCATAATATTGTCATTAAAATAATTTTAGATATTTTTTTTAATTTGTTTTTAAATTCATCTTTTACAAGTAATTCACATATTCCAATATATACGCTTGTAAGTATTGTACCTGCTGAAATTATAAAACTTGGTATCGACTTATCTTTTTTAGTACAAATAGTATATACATATAATACAAGAAAGAAAACACATATTTGAAATTTTTCTAAAAATAGCACGTGCAAAATAGTTGGGAATGAAATCATATAAATAATAAATGTTATTTTATTATTAGTTAATTTTTTTAATAATAAACCTACTAAAATTAGTGCTTGAGAATTTATAAGTTGAAATAAAATAGCAAGCATTACTTTAAATAAATTCATATTGTTACCAACAAAAACTTTCAATATTGTACTAAATATAGAATATACCGGAAAAATGATAATACTTATAAGTGGATGTCGAATATCGTAAAATGTAGCTGATTTAGGTATTATATAATCAAATACAAGTCCGGAATCCATAGAATAAACATCGTCAAATTGTAAAAACCATTTTTGATTAGTACAATAAGAAATTACTATTATAAATGTTGCAATTATTGTTGCAAGTAAATATGCTTTTTTATCCCACGTATTAAGCGAATTAATAAAACTTTTAATATACTTTTTAAAAACATATATAATATTAATAAAAATATATGATAAAGATATGAAGCTTAAACTAAAATATCTAAGTCTAAATAAGTTAATTGGTGATTCTAAAAAAAGTGGTTTTAATGCAAGAGCTTTTGATAAATATAACTCTTTTAGAACTATAAAACTAACTATCATAGCTATAATTGTAATTAGTTTGTCTTTTTTAATAATTTTAAATATTTTTTTATATGATTTTAAAAAATATATAGCTGAGCAAACAAATGATATAATACAAGTAAATATGATATTATATTGTGAATAATGATTTGCTATTATTAATTGAAATGATAATATACTACTAGAAATAGAAAAAATAATTCCAATTAAAACTAAAGGTATATTTATATTTTGCAATTTATTTTTAAATGTATTCATGATTAACACCTATTTCTTATTTATATATTTTTTTAATTTATTTATTTTATACATATTATTTTATTTTTTTTTACAAAATATGCTTTTTCGGACAAATCTATTAGAGGTTTATCACTATAACTGTCTGTATACGTAGCAACAATAATTATATTATTATATTTATTTTTGAGTCTTGTCACCTTTTCTTCACCTTTACAATTTGAAGATAAAAATTTTCCAGTATTTATTTCAACATCACTTGCTATTAAATCCTTTACTTTCAATTTTTTTGCAATATGTGATATCAAAAACTCTGGTGATGCAGATATAATTATATCTTTATCATGTTTTCTATTTAAATAAAATTTTTTAATTTTATAATCATGTAAATTCCAAAATTCTTTAATTAATTTCTCTGGTTTAGAAAAATATTTTAAAAATGAAAAGAATACTTCTTTTACCTGTGTTTTTGTTTTAATCTTTATGAAATATAGAAAATAATTAAGTAATAAATTTGGAATTATTATGAAACATTTTTTATTTTTCTTTAAACAAAATTTAAAAAAGTCTATAGAAGAATCACCATCATATATTGTTCCATCAAAATCAAAAATATTAACTTTCATACAAACCCTCCCACTATAAAACATATAAAATTAAAAATATTAACAATGCAAGCATTAAACCCAGTAACATAATTACTTTATCTTTTAAAATAACTTCTATTGGATTTCCACTGCTATCTCCTTCTATATTCATACTATACTTTATACATATTGTTATAACAATTGGAATTGTCCAAATTAATAAATTATTATTTTCATTAACTACTTTAATATCCGTAGTCCATAAAGAGTAAAAAATTATTGACATACATAAAAACATATACATATTTTTATCTAAAAATTCTTTAGAATAGTATTCTAATACTTTTCTTGATTTCTTACCATTTTTTTCAATTTCATTTCGTCTTTTACCTAATCCCAAATAAAATGATATTGCTAAAATCGATAAATATAGCCAATTAGAAACCGTAATGGAAAGTATTGATGCACCGTATAATACTCTTATTACAAATCCTGAAACCAACAGTAAAATATCTAATATAGGTACATTTTTAAGGCCTAAACTATATCCTAGATTAAAAACGAAATACGATATTAAAAAGCACAATGACGATATTGGAATTTTAAATATAAAAAACAAAATTACAGTTATTATAAATAAAACTACTATTTCCATAACAGCATTTTTTACGGATACTCTTCCAGATGCAATAGGCCTATTTTTTTTGGTAATATGTTTTCTATCTTTTTCCTTATCATTAATATCATTTATAATATAAATAATACTTGTCGTTAGACAAAATAATAAAAATCCTTCAGAGGTTTTTATTAGGTTATTAAAATTTAAAAATAGTCCACTAAAAATGAGTGGTAAGAATATTAAAAAATTTTTAATATAATGTTTTGGTCTCATTAATCTAATATAATCCATATACTACTCCTTACTATAACTTTTAAGGTGTCACGTCTTATATTTATTATGTTTCAATCATATTTTTACAGTATATGTATTAGTAATTTCATAATATATATTTTCGCAACTTTAATTAACTTCTTTAATGTGAATGATCAAATAAAATGTATGAAAACGGTAAAAAATAAATTTTAGTTTTCCACAATTTATATAATAAGTATAGCATTTACCCCCCCCCGGCCTGTCAAGGAGTTTTCCACAGGTTTGAAAATTTTGTGTAGATTTGCAAATTAATTTATACAACTAATTGCAAATTAATTTAACCAAAAATTATTCCAATTCCTCTATTTTAAGCAGGAACTATATAGGCAATTCTTGGAGTAGCTAAAGCTAGCAATTACAAGGTATCGCTAGCTTTAGCAAGCACGGCAAATTACTTATGCCTACTCCAAATAGATTATCTTTCGCATAAAATTTTAGTCAAATTAATTTGCAACTTTTTCTTAAAATTAGTACATCTTATTTTGCAAATGCACAACAAAAAATTAAAATAATATAAAAATAATAAATTATAGAATAAAATGTCTGTTTTAAAATTAATTAGTTTAAAACAGACATTTTATTTTTTACAGCATATTATTTTTTCCATGTTCTTTGATTAATTATATTATAGTAACTTTGGATTATCTTTACTACTTTTTCCGAAACATTTAAATCTCTATAATTAAATACTGGATTTTTCTTATCTGGAACATAAGATTTAACTGCTAATTCAATACTATTTAATATATCTCTTTCATTAATACCACCAAGTACAATACTTCCAGCATCTAATGCTTCTGGTCTTTCTGTACTATTTCTCATTGAAATACCTGGAAAATTTAAAATTGAACTTTCCTCTGGTATTGTTCCACTATCAGATAGAACACAATATGCATGTTTTTGAAGAGCGACATAATCGAAAAATCCTAAAGGTTCTAACGATTTTATTAATGGATTAAAAACAATTCCTTTTTCTTTTATCTTTTTTGCAGTTCTAGGGTGTGTAGAAAAAATAATCGGTTTATTATAGACTTCTGCTACCTTATTTAAACTATTCATAAGTTCTTGAAAGTTCTTATCTATATCTATATTTTCTTCTCTATGAGCACTTACTACAAAATAATCTTTTTCTTTTAGATTTAATTTTTCTAAAATATTAGAATTATCAATTGAACTCATATTAACATTTAAAACTTCTGCCATAGGAGACCCTGTAACATATAGAAAATCATTTTTAATTCCTTCATTAATCAAATATCTTCTTGCATTTTCAGTATATGCTAAATTTACATCACTTATATGATCTACTACTCTTCTATTAATTTCTTCTGGAACATTAAAATCAAAACATCTATTACCAGCTTCCATGTGAAAAATTGGAATTTTATGTCTTTTAGCAGAATATGCTGCTAAACAACTATTAGTATCTCCTAAAATTAATAATGCATCTGGTTTTTCTTTTTCCATAACATCATATGTTTTTGAAATAATATTCCCTACTGTCTCACCCAAATTTTTACCAGGTGTATCTAGATAATAATCTGGATTTTTTAATCCAAATTCTTTAAAAAATATTTCATTTAATGTGTAATCATAATTTTGACCAGTATGTACTAATACTAATTCAAAATATTTATCTACTGCTTTAATAACTTCTGATAATCTTATTATTTCTGGTCTAGTACCAACTACTACCATTACTTTTAACTTTTTCAATTAATTCACCTCTTTATAATACGTATCTGGTTTTTCTTTATCAAATAATTCGTTACACCAAATAACTAAAATCATTTCATCATCACCAATATTTTCAATATTATGTGTATATCCAACTGGTATAGTAACAATTTTCATGTCGTTTCCATTTACAATAAATTCATGTGTTGTTCCATCAATTATATGTTTAAATCCAATTTTAGCAGTACCTTTAACAACTATAAAACGTTCCATTTTTGTATGATGATAATGATTTCCTCTTACTATTCCAGGTTTTGAAATTGAAATAGAAACTTGTCCACTATCATTGGTTCTAACTAATTCTGTAAAACTACCTCTATCATCTACATTACAAACAGTATTTATACAAACTTTTTCAATAGGAAGATAACTTACAAATGTAGAATATAATTTTTTTACAAAATCGTCACCTGTTTTAGGAACATAAATAGAATTCATACTATTTTTAAAACCATATAACAAATCTACAATATATCCTAACGTAACTTTATATCTTGGATTTATATAACATATATTTTCAATTTTTTCTGTAGGTTTATGTCCTAACATTATATTAATAAATTCATCTATTATATCATCTATATATATTAATTCTAATTCTGTATTTCTATCATTTATAGTAATGCCTAAATCATTTGCAATATTATTACAAAAAGTTGCAACAACGGAATTATAATTTGGTCTACACCATTTTCCAAATACATTATGAAGTCTATAAACAATACCATTTTTATAACTTAAAATTTTATCTTCTGCCATTTTTTTACTTTTACCATAATCGTTATCTTTAACTGCTTGAATACTTGAAGTCAATACGATCGGAATATTTAAGTTTTTTTTATTTAATAAATCAATTATTTTAGAAGTTAAATCTGTATTTCCAGTGTAAAAATCTTTATTATCAGTAGGTCTATTAACTCCAGCTAAGTGAAAAATAAAATCAATATCATTAATATAATTTTTAAGTTCTTCAAAATTATTTTCTTTGTCATATTTTATAATCTCAATATTTTCTATTTCGTTTAATCTTGAAATTAAATTTTTTCCAACAAAACCATTTGAACCAGTTACTAAAACTTTCATAAACATTCTCCTATTTAAATAAATCTAGTTTTAAAAGTAATTCTTTCATTCCTTCAACATCAAGTCTTTCTGTATTATGTGAATTATATTCTTTAACTTTATCTAATTTTTTATTACCATCAGAAACATATCTATTATAATTTAAATCTCTATTATCTGCTGGTATTCTATAATAATTTCCTAAGTCTTCTGCATTTACCATCTCTTCTGTTGTAACAAGAACTTCGTATAATTTTTCTCCATGTCTTGTTCCAATATTTTTAATTGGTGTATCTACACCCTTTAATTCTTTTATGGCTTGTGCGAGTGTATCTATTGTTGCTGCTGGTGCTTTTTGGACAAATAAATCACCTTGATTTCCGTGTTCAAATGCATATATTACTAAATCTACTGCATCATCTAATGTCATCATGAATCTTGTCATTTCTGGATTAGTTATAGTAAGTTCTTTTCCTTCATTTATTTGTTCTATAAATAATGGAATAACAGAACCACGTGATGCCATAACATTTCCATATCTAGTACGACATATTATTGTAGAGTTTTCTTTTAAATCTCTACCTTTTGCTACAGCAACTTTTTCCATCATAGCTTTACTCATACCCATTGCATTTATTGGATATGCCGCTTTATCTGTACTTAAACATATTACTTTTTTTACACCTTTATTAATCGCTGCTTCTAATACATTATTTGTACCTAACACATTAGTTTTAACAGCTTCTATTGGAAAAAATTCACATGATGGGACTTGTTTTAATGCAGCAGCATGAAAAATGTAATCAACACCATCCATTGCATCTTCTACACTTCTATAATCTCTCACATCTCCAATATAAAATTTTATTTTAGGATTATTATATTTCTTTCTCATATCATCTTGTTTCTTTTCATCACGAGAAAATATTCTAATTTCTTTTAAATCAGAATCTAAAAATCTTTTTAATACTGCATTTCCAAATGAACCTGTACCTCCTGTTATCATTAGTACCTTATCTTTAAACACTTTAATTCCCTCTTTCTATAACAAATCTATAGTTTTTGTCTCCCTATTTATTTTATATAATTGTCCATTTTCTAAATATTCACTATTAAAAATGGAACTATATAATTCTTTAAATTGATTATCTATATCATATAAAAATACATAATCATAATTTTCTTCAAATAATATATTATAAAATTCATCTTTAGTAATATCTACTGTCCATATATCATTTTCATATGGTTTTCCTAAACTCCATCCATTTTTATCATTAATTCCTGACATTATATCACGAATAGAATATCGTAAAATCCACCTTTTGTAACCATTATCATGTTGAGTTATTACATAAAATTTATATTTTTTGTTAGTATCAACTTTCGTTTTGATATAGTTAGCAGCATTTATATATTCTTGTCTTATTTCATAAATTGCTTGTTTATTTTGCTTATTATTATAGATATCTATAAGAAAATTATCTATTGGAGCATTTGCTATAACAAAAAGTAATAAAATGAATAAATTAAACCCTATTTTATTTTTACTCTTTCTATAAATAATTAGATAAATTATAAAGAACAACATTGCATTTAAATATATTCCAATATATCTATCCCATGAAGCTAAATTAAGTGCTTCATATTCAGAAAACATTAATAAATATAGAACTAGCATTATAAATACATATAATATTTCTCCAATGAAAATAATAATAGCTTCATTTTTAAGTTTTTCTTTATTATCATTTTTTTCTTTTCTATATATTAAATACGTAAATAATAAAATTATACATGAAAAAACATAAAAATTAACATTTATAAAAATTTTATTATTACTTAATGAACTTATATAATTTGTAATTACATTTGGCATATATGTATCTTCCATATGCAATAGCGCTTTTATGACAGTCTTTATACTAACACCATTACCACCTGCTATTGGTAATCCATTTAAAAGAACATTTATTTTCCAACTAATATATGAAACTAAAATTATAGACAAGAATATATAGACAGGATATAAACTTTTTAAAAACTTTTTAATTTTACTTTTATTTATATTTTTAAGAATTTTGTAATTTTTCTTAACAAAAACTATGTCTATAAATATTATACCAAGACATATAAAAGAAAATAGTGGAGCTACATCTTTAAGTAAAGTCAAAACTGCAAGTGGTAATCCAATGTTTATAATAGAAAACTTATCATAAGTTTTATTTACAAAAATAATAGCTAATAAATATCCAAAAGTCATTCCTAAAATTGCATCAATATATATGGTTGAATAATAATTTGAAAAAATTAAAACTGGTGATAATACCATAATAACAATACAAATTATTATTTTATAATAATCTTTCTATTTAATATTTTTAAAAAATGGCAAAAATAATGAAATACCAAATAGTTGATAACTGATAAATAGAAAACTTTCTTTAAAACCATCAACACTTAAAACTTGAAAAAAATATTGAAAAATAGACATTGAAGGCAGATATGCCCTAGCTGCTGATAATGAATTAGGATTTGTGCTAAAAAAATTATTTTGATACATCATTTTAACAACATCGCCCCAATGTGTAAATTCATCCCACTTTATAATCATTCTTCCTCTATAAAATAAACATAAAGTAAGAAAGGCAAAACACCATAATACAAAACCTGGGGTTAAAAAATTCTTAATTATTTTTATTAGATTTTTCTTATTTTTTATTACATTAATAATAGATAATATATAAAGTATTATAGAAAGAATAACAACGATATATACTCCTAATTTTAATTGATTAAATAAACCTAAAACATATATAATTAATATTATAGAGAAAATAGTTAAAGGTAAAATATCTTCAAATTTTTTATTATATTTTAAATAAAAATAAATACTTGGAGATAAAAGAACACAAAATATAATAAGTAACGATAACATACAAATTTTCCTTCCTAATAAAATTAAAATATATAATAAATAATCTATATAAATAATAACATATATACAATTTTTTTTAAATAAATTTTAAAATTATATATATTATTTTGAACTATTTATTATATTTAATAATACTTTTTCTAAATCTTTAATACATTTTTCTTTTTCAAAATATTTTTTATAATATTTTATTGAATTTTCTCCCCAATTTTTCCAATTTTTTTTATTCTTTGAGGCATCTAAAATTAATTTTGCCAAAAGTTCATAATTTAAAGATTCACAACATAATCCACATTTTGCAGTTTCTATAACATCTTTAACCTCACCACTTATTGCTCCAATTATTGGTTTACCAGCAGCCATATAAGATTGAACTTTTGCTGGTAAAGTATTATTTACAACTTCGTTGTTTACCATAGTTATTAAAAATGCATCTGCTAGTTTATAAAATTTAGGCATTTCAGATACATCATGAAATCCATAAAATTTAACATTATTTAGTTTATATTTTTTACTGAGTTCTTCACAGCTATTTCTACTAAGTCCATCTCCTACAATATGAAATTTAATATTTTTATAGTCTTTTAATATATTAGCTGCTTCAATTATTGTTTCAACACTTTGTGCAGGACCAATATTCCCAGCAAATACTAAATCAAAAGTATCATTGACTAAAAACGGTATATTTTCATAATCACTTTCTGCATATGAAGGCAAGTATTTTAAACCTTTTTCTTTGGAAGATATTTCTAGTTCATTTTCAAAATATTTTTTAAAAGACTTTGAACTTATTGTTATTAAGCTTGCTTTATTATAAGTCCATCTACTTATTTTATATAAAATTTTATATATTAAACTATTTTTTTCAATTCCGCCTGTTGTGATACTAATAGGCCATTGGTCTAAACAATGAATAACTAACGGTATTTTTTTAATCTTGCTTACTACTATTGCAGGCCACGCCATTGTAATAGGAGATAATTGATAAACATAAACTATATCAAAATCTTTTTTCATAAATAAAGCTTTCATACTACCAAAAAATGCAAACCAAAGATAATTTAATGCCATTTTAATAGTACTTGTCCCACGACCAATTAAAGAACATCTTTTAATTTTAACACCATTTATTACTTGGTTTCTATTTTTAAACCATTTATATTCTTTTAACACTTTTCCTTTTGGATAATTTGGAAGTCCAGTTAATACTGTAACATCATGACCTTTTTTCACCAATTCATAACACACATCATTAATTCTAAATTGTTCTGGATAAAAATGTTGACATACAACTAAAATTTTCATTTTATTCACTACTTTCTGAATTTAATATAATATTTGCAGCTTCCAATATATTCTTGCATTTATTATTTGGTATCTCTTTATTAATATAATTTTTATTTTCTATTAAAATAGACTTACATCCAGCATTTTTAGCAAGTATAATATCACTATCTTTATCCCCAATTACAAATGAATTTGACAAATCAATATTATATTTTTTCTTTGCAGCATCAATCATACCAGTTTTAGGTTTCCTGCAATTACAATCTATTGAATATTTTTTTACACATCCATTTTTATAATGGGGACAATAATATACATCGGTAATAATTACATTATTTCTAAGTAATCTTTCATTTATTTCATTATTAATTTCAACAACTTTATTTTCATCGAAATATCCTCTTGCAACTCCAGATTGATTTGTTACGATTATCAAAAGGTATTTTTTTTGCAATAATTTTAAACCATCTATTACTTTATCTAAAAAAATTATTTCATTTTTATTTGATAAATAATTTTTTTCTTCGATTAAAGTTCCATCTCTATCTAAAAAAATTGCTCTATTTATTTTTTTCATATACTTTTAATATTTTATTAATAATATTAGTTGTTGATTTTTCTTTTTTTAATTCTATAAATTTTATTTCTCCACCATAACTTTCAATTACAGGTTTTTCTGGAATAATTTTATCTTTCCAATCAGAACCTTTAACAGATACATCCGGTTTTATTAAGTTTATTAAATTAACAGGAGTTTTATCATCCATTAATATTACGTAATCGACACATTCAAGTTCACAAATCATTTCAATTCTATCATCTTGATTTATTATAGGTCTTAAATCACCCTTATTTTCTTTTACTGACTTGTCACTATTAACTGCAACTATCAATATATCACCAAATTCTCTTGCTTTTTTAAAAGAATATATATGTCCATTGTGTAATAAATCAAAACATCCATTTGTAAAAACTACTTTTTTACCTTTATCTTTTAAATCTTTAACAAGATATTTTGCTGTTTCTGGAGTAATTAATTTGAATTCACCTGTATTAGTGATACTACATATTAATTCGTTTAAACTTACTGTACTTGTTCCAAATTTAGAAACTACTACTGCTGCTGACATATTAGAAATATTGCATATATCACATATAGAAAAATTACATGGTATCAAAACCGCAATTGTTGCGACTACTGTATCTCCTGCACCAGTAACATCAATAACTTCTCTAGCAACAGTAGGGAAATCTATCTTTTTATTTTTTCCATTTTCAAATAAAGATATACCTTTTTCTGAACGAGTTAACATTAAATATTTTAAATTTATTTTTTCACATAAATCAGTACCTGCACTAAGTATATTTTCTTCGCTATTTAATTTTTTATTACATACAACACTTAATTCTTTAACATTTGGTGTACATACTGTTGCATCCTTATATTTTGAATAATCACTACCTTTAGGGTCTACGATTATTGGTATTTTTCTTTTGTTTGCTTCTTTAATCAAATATTGAGCAACCTTATAACTAACTGCTCCCTTTCCATAATCAGAAATAACAAATGAGTTAATATCATTAAAAATCTCATCTATATTATCTTTTAAAAATTCATAATATTCATTTGGTATTTCTTCTACTGTTTCTTCATCTAATCTTAAAAATTGTTGGTTTTTAGATATAACTCTTGTTTTAACAATAGTTTTTAGGGTTCTATATTTTTTTAAATAAGAAACATCTACTCCACTATTGCTAAAAAAGTTAATAATCATATCGCCATCATCATCATCACCAATGCATCCAATAATTTTAACACTAGCTCCTAATGAAACGATGTTATTTATAACATTTCCTGCTCCACCAAGTTTAACTTGTTTTTGATTTACCTCTATTACAGGAACTGGTGCTTCTGGAGATATCCTATTAACATTACCACCTATGTACTTATCAATCATATAGTCTCCGAAAACTAATACTTTGACATTTTTAATATTGTGCAATTTTTCTATTTCCATTTTACTACCTCCTTATATCATCAATCATTCTATTTACAACTTTCCATGCTTCTTCAACATCTATCGATTCTAAACATGGCCATATTTTATTTTCTTTTTTTAATTTTTTGCAATTATTATCGCAATTAAAACAATCTAAATTTTTAGTAACAATATACGGTTTCTTATATTTATCTATTCCTTTAAATTCGTATTTTACATATCTATCATATGTATATCCACCAGCTATAATTGTTACAGGTACATTATTGGTAACCGCAATATGATAAGCACTTGTGTCATTTGCAATAACAAATTTGGCTCTTTTTATAATCTCTATGAATTCTAATAAAGATGTTTTATTAACAAAATCATATTGTGGAATATCACTTACAAGTGGTTTTAAATCATTTATACTATCAATATCAGTGTTTGTTCCACAAAATAATAAAGGTAATTTAGTTTTTTTATATACTCTTTTAATTATTTCAGCATATTTTTCAACTGGCCATCTTTTCATTAAAGTTCCTGCACTCGGAAATACAATGAAATATTCTTTTGGTAATTTTATATTAAAATTCTTAACATTAATACCATCTAATTTTATTTTAAAGTTATTATATCCTAATCCTCTTACAAATTCTGCATAATATTCAATCAATGATAGTTTAGGTTCTGTAACTTTGATTATTTTAGTATATATTTTTTCATACATCCATTTTGGACATAAGTATTTATTTAAAGTTGTATCTAAAATTGTTATTTTGTCTTTTGCTTTTATCGCTCTGCACATAAATACATTAGTTGTGCATTCCCCAACTCCAATTGGATCTAAAACAATATCATAATATTTTTTTCTAATAAATTTAAATAAACTGAATCTAGTTTTTAAATTTACAGTCGCTCCTATAAGGTCGTATGGTATAACTTTATCAAATATATTTTCATTTTCATACAAAATATTAAGACCTTTTTGGCATATTAAAGTGATATTATATTTATTCTTTGGATAAATTTTTCTTAGTCCTTTTGCAGCACATAAAAATATTATTCCATCACCAAAAGCATAATTATAAATAACTAATACTTCTTTACGTTTTCTGTTTTTATCATATTTAGGCTTCTTAATAAATAATAAAAGAAAATAATCTGTAAAATATAATAATGATTTTAAATATCTCAAAAATGGAAACTTTTGACATAGAACGTATAGTCTGTATGATATTGTCTTTTTCATTATTTTTCTTTCTCTGCAATTATTTTTTCTATAATTTCACAAATTATATGTATAGACATAATATGTGCTTCTTGAACTCTTGCGGTACTTTTAAATGGTATTATTAAATTCATATCGCACATATTTTTTAATTTTCCACCATCTTTTCCAAGAAACCCAATTGTTTTTATACCTTTCTTCTTAGCCATTTCAACTGCTTCTATTATATTTTGAGAATTACCACTAGTTGAAATACCTATAAATACATCTCCTTTTTTACCTAAAGCCTCAACTTGCCTACTAAAAACTTTATCGTAACCATAATCATTACCTAAGCAAGTTAATACAGATGTATCTGTATTAAGAGCAATTGCTGGTATTCCTTCTCTTTCTAATAAAAATCTTCCAACTAATTCGCCAGCAAAATGTTGAGCATCAGAAGCTGAACCACCATTACCCGCTATTAATATTTTACCACCATTATTTAATGATTCTAATTGAAGATTTACTATTTTTTCTAAATCTTCAATATAATTATCTTCATACAAAGATTTCATCCCTTCAATATGTTCATTTAATACATTATTAATTGTTTCTTTCATTTTTAAATTCCTTCTTTCTAATATAATAATTTTTAATAAATTTATTTAATTTACTTTCATTTTTTATTACCAATTATACTCATGAACGTTTTAGAAACGTCTTTTATTTTTTTTCTTTCTTTAATAATTAGTAAAATTAATATTAATATAAATAAACTATATCTTATTAATAATTTATTAACAAAAACTAAAGTAATAAATGATATTACAATAATAGAAATACCATAAAAAAGAATAAATTTCAAATCAAATATATTTCTTTTATCTATTTTTCTCATTCCTAAGTAGTGTAATATAGATAATATTAAATAACTAATAAATGTTGTATAAGCAGCTGCAACATAACCAAATAATTTTATAAATATGTAATTTAAAATTATATTTAATACTGCTGCAATAATTGAATATATTGCAATACTTTTATTTTTTTTATGATAATATTCGATATCATAAAATAATATATAAATTCCTTGAAAAAACATTCCTAAACATATTGGAGCAATTAAATATATTGCTTCTATATATGCTTTATCTAAAAATATTTTTATCATTTCTGGGGCAATCATAATTAGTCCAACAGATAATATAAAATTAATTAATATTATATAGTTAGCATTTTTATTAATAGCGTCGATTTCATTGTCTTCCATCCTTCTATATACCCAAGGCGACCAAGGCTTAAGTATACATGATACTGTCATAAAAAGTACATTTCCTATTGTATATGCAACACTATATATTCCGGCTTTACTAGAGCTAATCATACTTTGAATCATTAATAAATCACAATTTGAAAGCAGTATTTGAGATAATAGATGAGCAACAATTGGAGAACTTATCATTAAACCATATTTTAAATATTTAACATTAAATTTAAATTTACCTTTATATAGTATATAAATCAATAGATATAGTCCAATAATTATTGGAAGAACTTTTAATCCAATAATTCTTCCCCAATATTTGTTATTTTTAATATATAAAACTAACAATACAGATAAAATTTGTGATATTGGTGAAGTTATTATGTTATATATAAAACATTTAATATAGTTATTATAAAAATTCCATTTTGTATATAAAAACAAAAATATATTGTCAAACAAGATAGTTAAAAACATAAATGACATTAAAGAAAAATCAAATTTAAATATATTAAATATCTGATTTTGAAAAATAATATATATTACATAGAAAATAAATAGAGAAATAATTGAAAAAATTGTTATAGTAGAAAAATATTCATTAATGTTAACATTTTTTTCTAATAAAATTCTATTTATTGATGTGTGTATTGACATAAGACATATATAGGCTATAACGGTACTAAGTGTAACAAAACTTGTTGATATTCCCATATCAGATGTTGTCATATATTTAGATAATAAGGATAGTGTAATTAGACTAACAATCATAGAAATAACATTAGAAATCATATAATATATACTTGACTTTATTGTGTTTTTCCCATCATCTTCCCTTTTCATCTTTATCTACCTTTTCTTTTAAAATTGATACTTCTTGTATCAATAATCTTATTTTTTCTTTTTGACCTGATACTATTATAGTAAGTGATATACAAATAAATATCAATAGTGTGAATAACAAACAAAATATCATATTTGACATTGTTTGAAATCCTAAAAAGTCAGCAAGCATTTGCATAAAATTTGGAATAAGAGCTGCTAATAAAATTATAAATATTGAAAGTAACCATACCAATGAATATTTAATAGATATCCTTCCTCTTTTTACAATTGAAATTATTATAATAATCATAACTATTCCAAAAGTTAAAGCTTCTAATATTAATTTTAGAGACATTATTTATACCTCCTTAAACTAACTACTATAATTGATAGGATTACATTTACCATGTAATATATATTTTTCCAAGAATGGATTGAAGATGTTCCTGCCTCCCTTTCATTCATTTCAACTGCAACTTCACAAATTTTATGATTTGTTTTCAATGCTTCAACAGTTGAGATTGGTTCGGGGTATTCTGTTGGATAAGACATGGAAAATTTTTCTATTAATACTCTATTACATGCTCTAAATCCAGATGTAGTATCATATATTTTTTTACCCGTAAATAATTTTATAAAAAATGAAATTACATTTATACCTAATCTTCTCATTTTTGTAGATTTAAAACTACTTTTTGTGCCTATAAATCTAGATCCAATTGCCATATCATTATCTTTAAGAGATGATATTAAATCTTTGATATATCTAATATCATGTTGTCCATCACCATCAAATTGTACTGCTATATCATAATTATTTTCAAATGCATATTTATACCCAGTTTGAACTGCACCGCCAATTCCCAAATTATGAATTAAATTAATATGAGGTATTTTATTTTTCTCTAATATATATTTTGTATTATCAATAGAACCATCATTAATTACAATCACATCATAATTAGTTTTATTTTGTTTGTTATAATCAATAATTGATTTATATGTTTTTAAAATATTATATTGCTCATTATAAGCTGGGATTATTATTAAAATTTTTTTAACCATTTTAAACACTCCTAGAATTTAATTATAAAAAATTATTAAAGAACTAATTGCAGATAACATAATATATACATTTAGATATGCACAACTCTTCAGCAAAGTATCCTTTGATATCTTAAAATTTTGATTTATTTTGAAAGTTATAAGTAATAACGGTACTAACATAATAAAATATCTCGATTGAACTCCAATAATATATGGAAATGCAATACCTGCCATAGTATTTGTCCAATTAATATACATAGTTGTTGCAGTAATACCAAATATTATTATAAAAATACCATAAAATAAATATTTAACTTTTTTTAATTCTTTAATATTTTCATTAAATGATAATGATAAATATACAATAGCAACATATGCAATAGATAATATTGATGGAATTTTAACATCACTATAACACATCTCTGACCCAGAAAATAAATTAATTACATAATAATATATATCGCCTAAAAATGTTCTACAAATTATAAAAATATAATCTATTGGATTACTAAGAATATATTTTAGTTGTTCTGTTGAATTTGAAGTACCATTTATCTTTATTGATGATAATGTAATCCATGTTATATCTGCTACAAACGAAATTCCTAATATTAGAAATATATAAAACCATTTTCGTTTTTTAGTACCAAAAGATTCATAAGGTATGATTGTAATAATAAATACTAAAACTATATATATTGTTTTACATAATGAAATTCCAACACATAATAAAAGTAATTTAAAAATGTCCATTCTGCTAAGTTTATTTTTATTATGATAAAAACTTAAACAATAAGAAATTAGTAAAAATGAAAATGCGTTTAAAATTGTATCACCAGATGTTGTACTAACTAACGATAATAATGATGGTGCCAAACAAATAATAGTAAATAACAATTTATTATATGGAAATTTTTTAATTGCATAATAAGTTAATACACACCACACTATAAATGAGAATAACCGCGATAAAATAACTATTGCCATTGGGCTAAGATTTAACACTTCTCCAAGTTTTATACCAAATATTTGAGGAAAATATTGAACTGGCGAATATTGACTTGAAGCATCTTTTATAGGTAATAAAGTTTTATCTTCTTTATTTAATTTTTCGAATCCTCTAAATGGCACATAATTTTCTTTAATGGTTCTATAATGTAAATTCAATAAAGATTTTGGAATTTGAGTATTATAATTCTCATTATCTACTGTTATTGTACCTTGAGATATTTGATATGCTCTAAAAAAATGAAACGGCTCATCTGTACCGGCAAAAACAGGAATCATTATAACATATAGTAAACCTAGTGGTATAGATATTAATAAAAATACACGATTTATATTATCTTTCAATTTGGAAATATTTCTTATAATAAAAAACAAAATAACATTAGTAATTACGCAAAAAATTAAAAATAATAATAGTGTTTTATTTGAACCATTTGGTAATTGGGATTTTAAAGTATAAAAAGCATATAAGTCAAAAAATATAGTTAATATAATTCCTATATGTTTTTTGGTAAAAGTAGTAAATTTGTTAACAAGACTTTCCATTTTGAGATCACCTCTTTTAAATTTTTATTACTCTGAATAATCCATATCAAACAATAGGCGTTAAAGAAATAGAATTATTTATAACATTTATTTTAAATAGACTATACTTTTTTATATTACCTTTATTTTTAATCATATATGAAATTTCATCAAAGAATTCATTTGTTGAAGAATATAAAAATAGATAATCAAACTTATTTTTAATTAAGGTTTGTTCTAAAGTTTTGGCACTTAACATCCAACTGGAATTATCAGTTTTCGTTTGTATTTTCCAATTTATTTGTCCATTGGCATTAGTAATTCTTGGGTATAAATAATATTGTGCTTTACACATAGGTAAATAACCCGATTTATCTTCTTGGTCAATAATATAAATTTTAGAATGTTTATTTGTATTATTTAATACTACGTTAAATTTTTTCACATCACTATAATAATTATTTCGATTTTCATATCTTGACTCTATATCTGTAATAAAAGAAAAAGTTTTTGAAATTGGTACAGATATAAATATTAATATAGTTGTAAGTACTAACACATATTTCTTTTTAATTTGAAATTTTTGGAAAATCATCCAAATAACAAACATAAAAATTCCTACATTAAAATTATCTAAATATCTACTAAAAGAAGAAAACTCAAGTGCATCTTCAATAGGCATTGCTACTAATAAGGATAAAGCAGTCAATATAAAGTAGCAAATAAATGCAATTATAAATGGTATAGTATACAATATTGATTTTTTAATATCTTTACATGAAGAATAAAAACAAATAAATATAAATGCATTTATTAATATAAAATAATTAATTAATGATAATGGTATTATACTATTAAAAATAGTATTATCCAAATATTTAAATGCATTAAGTGCAAAATGAATTAATGTTTTTATCGAAGGATTACTAAAAAATGTTGTTGAAAGACCATCTGGTGCAATTGCATCAGTTATATAAATATGTTGAATTAAAAATTTATTAGAAATTAATGTCCAAAATAAATATAAAATAAATGGCAAAATAATAAACCAAAATTTTTTAAATATATCTATTATATTATTTTTAATAACTTTTGATTTTAAACTCCATTTTATATCATATACAGAATATAAAATTATCGTTATTAAAATTAAACATGTTGCTAGTAAAAATCCTTGTGGTTTCATTAATGTTATTACAACACTTGGCAATAATATCATAATTTTTGGCATTTTCTTTTTTACAACTGAAATATAAGAAATAATTAATCCAAATCCAAATACAATAGCAGAAGGAAAATCCGCATATAAATTATTAAATGAATACATGCTACTAAACAAATAACAAAAACTTATAGATATTAAAAATAATAATACGTATAATTTTTTATCTTTAATACTAGAAAACAAACTCATGATAAATATATATATATAAATTGAATTTCCAATATATAAATTTTGTTCTTTAAAAACATCAAATAAACTAATAAAATAGCTCCATAAAGCCATTATAGGTGGATATGAAAAATTTACTATGCTATTTGATAAAATAACTTTTTTAGCCGATAATGCCCACATGTTATATTCATCCCAATAATGAACATATCTTTCAAATCCATTTAATATTGAAATAATAAACAATATTGAAAAAATTATTACTGTCTCATCAATATACAAGTTTATATCATCAAAAAAGCTACAATTTTCATGTTTATATTTTAATACAAGATAAACAATTCCAGATATAACGATTAAGAAAATTAAAATTTTAGTATATATTAACAAACTAAATAATGATAATATAAATAGTAATAAAACTAAAATAAGCGTTGATATTCCTAATGATATACTAAATTTATAATTAAATAATTTATATGTAATAAAGGATATAAAAAGTAAAAAATAAAATATAAAAATATAGTTTAAAATATTTATAGATGGAATTAATGTATTTAAAATCACATATATAAATATGCTTATTGATAATAACCATTTCATCTTTTTAAATTTATCTTTTAAATTCACATTTATTAAGTATATTATAATTAATGATATTAAAATAATTATACTTGGCAAATTTATTACATTACTGAATTTTATATTGACTATATTACGAAAGTTATATATAAAAAATAATATAATATATTCTACAAAGAAAAATAAAATATCTTTGGATGTAACTTTCTTCATATATAACTACCCCCTTTTAAATATTTTCTTAATACATTTTCTTACTGGTAGTGGAATTATTCTTCTAAGGATACATTTTAAATGGTACATAATACTTCGATAATCATCAGAGTCAACTACATTATTAAAATAATATTGTAAAACATTGTACTTATATGACTGAATACCATATTTAGCATCCCACCACGTTGCTTCATAATGATGTTCAGCAATATTTCTATCATTATACATATTTATAGT
>CANRCS010000144.1 GCA_947629195.1 uncultured Bacilli bacterium
AAGATAAATTTTTCACCTTGTTTATCGTTAAACTAAATGATTTTCATTTTTGAAAATTATTTAGTTAAAACGATTACCTATTATTAAAAATTTATCTGCTTGTCAATAAGGAAATTGGAATAATTTTTCCCGCTTATGCTTATAAATTTCTAAGACATTTTCCAAAACTATTGACAGTATTATTTTATAATATTTTGCTCTATAACATCAATTATTTGTGATGCGATTACTTCATATCCTTTATTTGAGGGATGTATATCAGAAGGATTTGGTAAATATTCGGGATTTTCTTTAAATATTTCATAAATATCAACATATGTAAATTTATATTTTTCTGCTAAAGCGATACTATTTTCTTTTAAATAATTAAAAATCGGTTCTAATTGTCTTGAATATTCACTATTAATTATAGGATTATAATATCCTACGAGTATTAAATCGCCTTTAAAATACTTTTGAATTTGAATTATTAATTTTTCAATATCTGTTGTTGTCTCATCTATATATTTATATATTTCACTAATATTATCTAAATCTATATTCATATTTGTAATACCTAATTTATAAAAAATATCATTTGCACCAATTGATAAAGTTAAAATATCTGAATCTCTTAAAACTGTTTTAATTCCTTGCTTTTTATTACCGATTTTTACTTTTTTATTATTATTTATATCATTTAATAAATCTGTTGTTCTATATCCACTAACTGCAAATTCTTTTGTATAATTATTTAATAATTTATTTTCTTTTAAGTAATTTGCAACATAATCTGAATACCCATATCCAATTTGTTTATATGGTGTTTGACCTGCTGCAAGTGAATCTCCTAGTGCAACGTAATTTAATTTGTTGTTATTTGTCTTAACATATATTATAAAAACTACTAGAAAAATAATAATCATAATTATAATTTTTTTGACTTTATTTTTCATAAGAACCATTACCTCCAATAAAAAACAAAGGGTAATCCTTTGTTTAATTATATTTCGATTAGTTCTATTTTAGCACCTACATTTGTAAGTTTTTGTATTAAATTCTCATATCCTCTTAAAATGTGGTCAACATTTTCTATTGTTGTTTCACCTTTTGCGATTAATCCTGCTAATACTAGACATGCTCCTGCTCTAAGGTCTGTTGCTGTAACTTCTGTACCTTTTAATTCTGTTGGACCATTTACTATTGCAGTATCATCATAAATTTTTATATTTGCTCCCATTTTATTTAGATATTTTACATTTTGGAATCTATTTTCATATATAGTTTCTTCTATTTCACTAATTCCACTACATTGTGTTAAAAGAGTTGTTATAGGTTGTTGTAAATCAGTAGGAAAACCTGGATAACCAAGCGTTTTAATAGATGCTTTTTTATATTCAGGAGGTTTTGTAATTATTATGTAATCAACGCCTATTTCCATATCGACACCTATTTCTTCTAATTTTGAAGTTAAAGATTCTATATGCTCTGGAATTATATTATCTATTTTTAACTTATTTCCTAAAAGTGCACCTGCAATTACATATGTACCTGCTTCAATTCTATCAGGTATTACTTCATGCATACAACTATGTAATTTTTTTACACCTTCTATTTTAATTTGGCTAGTTCCTGCACCTGTAATTTTTGCACCCATGTTATTTAAAAATGTAGCAACATTAACTATTTCAGGTTCTTTAGCAGCATTTTCTATAATTGTAGTACCTTCTGCTTTTACAGCCACTAATATTGTATTTATTGTTGCTCCAACACTAGGCATATCTAAATATACATAATCTCCAATTAATTTTTCTGCAGTTATAGTATATTTGTTACCTTCTTCAACAACTTTAGCTCCTAATGTTTTAAATCCTTTTAACGTTTGGTCTATTGGTCGTGCTCCAATTGAACATCCACCAGGAAAATACATCTCAACTTTTTTGTATTTACCTAAAAGTGCGGACATAAAATAATATGATGCACGCAATTTTTTAGAAATAGATTCTGGTATTTCTTTATTTATAATATTTGATGAATCTATTATAATTTGTTCATTATTTCTTGTAACCTTGGCATTTAAATACTCTAATATTTCATTTAAGGCATCTATATCTGAAATATTTGGAATATTGAAAATTGTCGCTGTTTCATCACATAAAATTGCAGCAGGAATAAGAGCAACTGCACTATTCTTTGCCCCACTTATTTTTATTGTTCCTGTTAATTCATTTTGACCTTGTATTTTTAACTTCTTCATGTTATACCTCCAAATTAAATAGTTTTATCTACTATATTTATATTTAATTTTTAAATTTATGTTCTTAATATTTATTGTTACTTCCAAATAATATTATATATTCCATAACCCTTTTTTGAATAGCATCTTTCCCTGAATTAATAATTTCTTTTGGGTCATATACGTTCTTATTTTTATTTAAAAATATTCTTACTTGTTTACTCCACTCAACTTGTAATTGTGTATTTATATTTATTTTACTTATTCCTAATTTGATTACTTTTTTTATTTGTTCATCATCAATACCACTACCACCATGTAAAACAAGTGGTATATCAACATTTTCATTAATTTGTTTTAATAAATTTAATTCTAATTTTGGTTCATTTTTATAAATACCATGTGCATTACCTATCGATGGTGCGAACGAATTAATATCTGTTTTATTAATAAATTCTATTATATCTTGTAGTTTTGAATATGAATTATTATCATAATTATCATCTATATTTTCTATTTCTGCTTCTACTGAAACGTTATATTCTTTTGCATATTTAATAACTTCATTTGTCATATTTATATTTTCATTTAATGAAAATTTTGAACCATCTATCATAACAGAAGTAAATCCTGCATTAATTGCATTTATACAACTTTGAACACTTTTACCATGGTCTAAATGAAGAGAAACTGGTACAGTAATATTTAAATCTTTAATAAGACCTTTAATCATATTTACTACTGTATTATATCCGCCAATATATTTTATAGCATTTTCACTTACACCTAAAATAACAGGACTTTTTAAATTTTGACTAATTTCTAAAATATATTTTGCCCATTCTAAATTGTTTATATTAAATTGTGGAATTGCATACTTTTCATTTTTTGCTTTATTAAGCATTTTAATTGAATTTGATAACATTGTATTCACCTAATTTAATATTAATATAAAAAAAAAAATAAAGCAATGTAATTGTTCTATTTTTTTATTTTAATGTATGATTTATCTTTATCTAAAATAGATTTACCAATAATAGATTTATTTAAAATAGCATTATATTTTCTTTTTGCTTCTTCTATTAGTGCCATTGCTTCTTCGTATGTTCCAGATATTTTACTTATATCTATATCTTTTTCTATTTGTATATCTTTTATAAAATACGTATTTAAAAATTTATACATATTGGTATTTTCAAAATCACCAGTATATTCTTCCTCATTATCAAATTGTATTCCTGAAACTAATATATCTTTAGATAAAGCTATATCAGTTTCTTCATATCTATAAACTAATAGCCAGTCAGGCTCTATATGACATTCTCCACAATTTTTATAATATTTATCATCAATTAAATTATGGTTTCTATATTTTGGTTCTAAGGTTTCTTTATTTGCCAATTTTTCAATAACATAGAACATTTATCAAGATTTTTATTTTGTTTAGTTACCTTCTTTAAAGATTTTTTAAATGTATTCGAGTATTTAACTTCATATT